>NZ_BAAGWN010000037.1:0-33291 GCF_054780335.1 Curvibacter fontanus | reverse complement strand
CTACGTCGCCCATCACAACATCGAACCCAAGCCGTTTATCTGGACCAAGAGCGCGCGCGACATCCTGCAAAAGGTCATTCGAGCCAATAGCCGATTAAGTTCCAGACAGAATGAAACACTACACTAGCGTTTACCTATCTTTACAGCAGCGACAAGGCCGGCTGACGGCCGCACCGCATCATGGGCACATGGATAAACTCGTGGACATGAGCCAGCCCCTGCTGATGATCGAGGACGATGCCCGTCTGGCCGCCATGGTGAGCGAGTACCTGGCGCAGTCCGGCTACACCGTCGAGGTCGCCGGCAGCGGCGAGGAAGGGCTGGCCCGCCTGCAGGCCGCGCATCCCGCACCCCAGCTGCTGGTGCTTGATCTCATGCTGCCCGACATGGACGGTTTGGAGATCTGCCGCCGCATCCGCGCCCTGCCCTCGGCCCTGGCGCAGACCCCCATCCTGATGCTCACCGCCAAGGGCGACCCCATGGACCGCGTGATCGGCCTGGAGATGGGCGCCGACGACTACCTGGCCAAACCCTTCGAACCGCGCGAGCTGCTGGCCCGCATCCGCGCCGTGCTGCGTCGCCGCGGCGACAACGGCCCGGCACTGGCCAGCCAGCTGCGCTTCGGCTCCCTGGCCATCGACCGCGACGCGCGCACCGTCAGCGTCACCGGCCAGGCCTGCGAGCTCACCTCCTACCAGTTCGACCTGCTGGTCACGCTGGCCGAGCGCGCCGGGCGTGTGCTCACGCGCGACCAGATCATGGAGGCCGTGCGCGGGCGCGAACTCGAAGCCTTCGACCGCTCGATCGATGTGCACATGGGCCGCATCCGCGCGGCCATCGAGGCCGACCCCAAGTCGCCCAAGCGCATCCTGACCGTACGTGGCGTGGGTTACGTCTTTGCCCGCCAGCAGGACTAGGGTGACCACGCCGCTGTCCCAGCGCCTCTACTTCCGCGTCTGGCTGGCCGTGGTGGCCGCCATCGTGCTGCTGACCCTGATCTTCGGCTGGATCTGGCGCGAAGAAGCGGAGCGCGAGCGCGCCCAGCGCCCGGGCCGCGAGATCATCCTGCGCAACGCGCAAGGTGAAGTGCTGGGCCAGGCGCAGACACGGGGGACGCGCGTGCCCGGTCAGGGCTGGGAGTTCGAAGTGCCGCTGCGCGATGGCCAGACGGTCTTCGTGCAGTTGCCGCGCCCCGGCAACCGCCCGCCGCCTTCACCGCCGCTGCGCCCCACGGGCTTGCCGCCCCCCTACAACCTGCTCGTGATGCTCGGCCTGGTGGCCGCCGCCGTGGCCCTGGGCGCCTACCCCATCGTGCGCCGCCTGACCAAACGGCTCGAAGCCCTGCAACAGGGCGTGGAACGCTGGGGCGAGGGCGATCTGGCACTGCGCCTGCCCGAGGACGGGCAGGACGAGGTGGCTTTCCTGGCGCAACGATTCAACATCGCCGCCGCCCGCGTGCAGGCCCTGTTGCTCTCGCACAAGACTCTGCTGGCCAATGCCTCGCACGAGCTGCGTTCACCGCTGGCGCGCATCCGCATGGGCCTGGAGCTCATGCAGGCCCAGCCCAGCCCGGCCACGCACGAGGAAATCGCCCGCAACATCCGCGAACTGGACCAGCTGATCGACGAGATCCTGCTGGCCAGCCGGCTGGACGCCAGCCCCGACGATCTGGGACCGCTGGAGCCGGTCGAGCTGGTCGGCCTGTGCGCCGAGGAATGCGCCCGCACCGGCGCCGAGTTGGTGGCGCCGGCCGGCGCCACCAGCCTGCTGGTCACGGGCCTGACCCGGCTGCTGCGCCGGGCCCTGCGCAATCTGCTGGAGAACGCCCGCCGGCATGGCGGCGGCGCGGTGACTCTGACCCTGCAGACCCAGGGTGCGCAGGCCGAGATCCGGGTCTGCGACCGGGGGCCGGGCGTGCCACCCGCCCTGCGCGAACGCATCTTCGAGCCCTTTTTCCGCCTGCCCGGCGCCTCCGAGCGCGAGGGTGGGGTGGGTCTGGGCCTGGCCCTGGTGCGCACCATCGCCCAGCGCCACGGCGGCAGGGTGCATTGCGAGGAAGCGCCGGGCGGCGGCGCCTGTTTCGTGCTGCGCCTGCCGCAAGCCCGCTGATTCCGCAAACCAAACAGCAGGGGTGTGAAAAACTGCACGGCGCCGGCCCGGCCAGGCCTGGCATAAATGACCGGTGTTTCCTATGGTTAGGGCAGCCTAGGGGGAACCCACCATGAGCGCCACCGCCATCCGTCCACCGCAGCCCGACCGCTCGGCCATCGTCACGCGGCACCAGAGCTACCGCGGCCTGAAGATCGAGCAGAACCTGCTGAGCCAGTTCACCATGTACGTCGTGGAACTGGACCAGTTCGGCCTGTTCATCTCGGATTCCCGGCCCGCAGCCTTCGAAATGGCCTTCGAAGCCCTGTTCAATCCCGCTGCGTTGGCCACTGCGGCCTGAAAAACACCCTGAGTGTCTTATTTCGCGACACTTCTGACGCCATATCCCCAATTTGTGGGATATGCCAGAGGCAAACGGCTGGCTATATTTGTCCCCGTACTGCTGTCACAGTCAAGTTTTTCCAAATACCACCGGTTTGCGCTTTCCTCTGGCAACGCAGACCGGCGTCAACGGTCCCAACGACGTCCTTTCGAGGACTTTTCAAAGCCACCCGCAAGGGTGGCTTTTTTTTATCCCGGCCTGCTTAAACCGCAGCGGTCAGGGCCGTGCGCACGCGCTCGGCCGTGATGTCCTTGAGGCAGCGCAGATGGCCCAGCGGGCACTCGCGCTCGAAGCAGGGGGCGCAGTCCAGCGGGGGCTGGTAGGCGGGGTCGTCCTTGAGCCAGAGGACTTTGGCGCGTTCACTGAGTGGCGGGGTGTGCTCCGGGCTGCTGGAGCCGAAGATCGCCACCTGCGGCACGTCCAGGGCCGCAGCCACGTGCATGAGCCCGGTGTCGTTGCTGATCACCCGGCGCGCGGCGGCGATCAGGCAGAAGGCCTCGGCCAGGCTGGTGGCGCCTGCCAGGTTGCGGCAGTCGCCGCCGGCAGCCAGGGCCACGATCTCGTTGCCCAGCGGCGCCTCCTTGCCCGAACCCAGCACGATCACCGGGGCGTCGAGCTGCTGCGCCAGTTCGGCATAACGCTGCACCGGCCAGCGCTTGGCCGGGCCGTATTCGGCGCCCGGCACGAAGACATAGTAGCCGCCACGCACCAGCCCCAGCTTGGCCAGCACGGCATCGCACTGGGCCGCATCGACCTGCAGGCGTGGCCGGTCGACCTCGGTGCCAGCCTCACCACTGAGCGCCGAGTAGAAGGCCACCATGGGCGGGCGCTTGTCCTTGGACGGGTTCTTCAGGCGGTGCGTGAGCAGGCCCACACGCGCCTCACCCAGATAGCCCACGCGCTTCGGAATGCTGGCCAGGAAGGGCAGCAGCGCGCTCTTGAGGGAATTGGGCAGCACATAGGCCACATCGAAGCGACCCTCGATCTGCCGGGCCAGGGTGCGTCGCGCCTTGAACTGCAGGCCGCCATGGGCAAAGGGGAATTCGATGACCTCGGTCACCTGCGGCATGGCGCGGTAGACCGGCGCCACCCAGGGCAGGGCGCCCACCGTGAGCCGCTCGCCGCGCGCAGCGAGGCGGCGCATCAAAGGCTCGGTCATGACCGCGTCCCCGATCCACTGGGGCGCAATGACAAACGTCGCTACTGCGCGGGTCGGCAGCTTTGCCGCGTGCTCGCTCACTCCTCGTCTACCTTTCCAGGTATGCCTCGTCGTTCGCTGCGCGGCTTCGCGCTGCCAACCCGCTCGCGACGCGGCGGGAAATCAGTGGTGCGCGGCGAAATGTTCACCGGCCTTGAGCTTGTAGACAGTGCCGCAATAGGGGCACTTGGCCTCACCGGTGTGCGCCACGTCCAGGTAGACCTTGGGGTGGCTGTTCCAGATCTTCATGTCGGCCTTGGGGCTGGGGCAGTAGACGCCACCCTGGGCGTTCAGGTCCTTGGCCAGCAGTTCAACCGTTTGTTTACTCATGTGTGCCTCGATTCTGCTTGCATTGTTACGTACACCACAGGCCCAACCGCGGAACGCCGCGGAGCCGGCTTTGCCGGGCCGCTGGCGTTGCCCCCTTGAGGGGGTGGCGGAGCGACACGAAGTGCGCGCAGCCTGGGGGTGTTCAAACCTTCGTCAGCCAGTGGGCGTATTTGGGATTGCGGCCGTTGACGATGTCGAAGAAGGCGTTCTGGATCTTCTCCGTGATCGGGCCGCGTGCACCGATGCCGATCTCGACGCGGTCGAGTTCGCGGATCGGGGTCACTTCAGCGGCGGTGCCGGTGAAGAAGGCCTCGTCGGCGATGTAGATCTCATCGCGCGTGATGCGCTTTTGAATGATCTCCAGACCCAGGTCCCTGGCGATGTGGAAGACGGTGTTGCGCGTGATGCCGTTGAGCGCGCCGGCGGACAGGTCGGGCGTATAGATCACGCCGCCCTTGATGATGAAGATGTTCTCGCCGGCGCCTTCGGACACGAAGCCGGACGAATCCAGCAGCAGGGCTTCGTCGTAACCGTCGTCCGTGGCTTCCATATTGGCCAGGATGGAGTTGCTGTAGTTGCTCACCGCCTTGGCCTGCGTCATGGTGATGTTGACGTGGTGGCGGGTGTAGCTGGAGGTCTTGACGCGGATGCCGCGCTTCAAACCCTCTTCGCCCAGGTAGGCGCCCCAGGCCCAGGCCGCGACCATCAGGTGGATGGTGTTGCCCTTCGGGGAAACGCCCAGCTTCTTGTCGCCGATCCAGGTCAGCGGGCGCAGGTAGCAGCTCTCCAGCTTGTTGGCACGCACCACTTCTTTCTGCGCTTCGTTGACTTGCTCCATGGTGAAGGGGAGCTTCATGCGCAGGATCTTGGCACTGTTGAACAGGCGCTCGGTGTGCTCCTGCAGACGGAAGATGGCCGTGCCGTTGACGGTGTTGTAGGCCCGTACCCCCTCGAATGCCCCGCAGCCGTAATGCAGGGTATGGGTCAGCACGTGGACCTTGGCGTCACGCCATTCCACCAGCTTGCCGTCCATCCAGATTTTTCCGTCGCGGTCGGACATCGAGGTCGGTAGGGGGCTCATTCGTTCTTTCCTAAGTAGGGATGCCCGTGCAAACGGGCGCAAAACCCTGATTTTACGGGGCCGGCGGCAGGCCCGGCATGGTGGTCACGCCGGGGTCGGCCGCCTCCGGGCGGCGGAAGTCCCAGCGCACGAGTTTGCCGGCCTGGAATTCGCAAGTCACCGAGGCGTCGGAGGGGTCGGCCCAGCGGAACATCTCGGGTTGGCTGTCGGGCGGGCTCTGCGGGTTGCCCAGGGAACGGGTCATGGCCACCACGTGCATGAGCGTCATGCCGGGCTTGAGTTTGGCCTGCAGCATCACGGCGCTGCCCACATAACCCAGGGGGCTGTCCGCCGCGCGCTTGAGGATGTGCATGAGGCGGGTGAAGTGCAGCATCAGCCACAGCATGAGGGCGCCCACGGCCAAGGCCACGCCGGCCCAGCCCCCGAAGCGGTAGCCGGCCACGACCAGCGCCACAGCGCCCAGGGGAAGCAGGATTTTCTGTATTTGCATGCCCCGATTGTCTCAGAGCATGTCCAGCGCCGAAGGCCCGGTGGGCGGCGCGAACAGGCGGTCGAGTTCGGCCAGCTGGGCCGGATCCAGCGTCATGTCAGCTGCCGCCGCGTTCTCGCGCACGCGCGCCAGATGGGCCGACTTCGGGATGGCGATCACGCCCTCCTGCGCCAGCAGCCAGGCCAGCGCCGCCTGCGCCGCTGTCATGCCGTGGCGACGGGCGAAATCCTGCAGTCCCTTATGGCGAAGCAGGCGCGCCTGCTCGATAGGCGAGTAGGCCATGGTGGCCGCGCCCTGCTGGCGCAGCCAGGGCAGCAAACCCCATTCGATGCCGCGGCGGCCCAGGTTGTAGAGCAGCTGGTTCGCCGCGCAGGCCGCACCCCCGGGAACGCCCCGGAGTTCCTGCATGTCGGCCAGGTCCAGATTGCTCACGCCCCAGTGGCGGATCTTGCCGGCGCGCTGCAGGGCCTCAAAAGCTTCCACGGTCTCGGCCAGGGGACAGGAACCACGCCAGTGCAGAAGATAGAGATCGATACGGTCGGTCTTGAGGCGCTTGAGGCTGCGCTCGCAGGCCGCGAGGGTCCCTTGCCGCGAGGCGTTATGCGGATAGACCTTGCTGACGAGAAAAGCCTGATCACGCCGACCCACCAGCGCCTCGCCCACCACCTGTTCGGCGCCACCCTCGGCGTACATCTCCGCAGTGTCGATCAGGGTCAGGCCCAGGTCCAGGCCCAGCTGCAGCGCGGCCACTTCCTCCTTGCGCGCGCTGCGGTCTTCACCCATGTACCAGGTGCCCTGGCCCAAGGCCGGCACCGGCTCGCCCGATGGCAGGCGCACCGTCTTCATAGTCGCCGCCGGGCCGCCCCAAGGCGACGACGGCCCCCTCGGGGGGCAGTACAGTACACGAAGTGACAAGCGTGGGGGCTGGTCATACAGCGAACCTGGCGGCAATGAAATCCGTGACCTGCTGATCCTCGGCCGAAGTCAAACCGCTGACGCCGATGGCGCCGCGCAAGCTGCCGTCTCTGTCCTTGAGCGGCGAGCCGCCGGGCAGGGCCGTGAGCTGCGGATCACAGAAGTAGCCGATTTCAATGTTCTCGCGGTGCAGGCGCTCCAGCACGGCCTGGGTCGTCACGCCCATGCGCGCCGCGCTGTAGCCCTTGCCCTGCGAGATCGCCACGCTGCGCACCGGCGCGCCTTCCATGCGCACAAAGGCCAGCAGCAGGCCCGTGGCGTCGCAGACCGAGACGCAGACCGGTTTCTTGAAGTTTTGCTCGGCATGCGCCATGGCCTGGGCTATCAGGTCGCGGGCGATGGCAAGGGTGAGGTGGGACATGACGGCTCCTGTGTGTTCAGCACAGGATTGTAGAAACGCCGTCACTCCAGCGTGCGCAGGACCTGCAGCGCCTCCTCCACGCGCTCCACGGCGTGGATGGTCAGTCCCTCGATCGCCTTCTTGGGCGCATTGGCCTTGGGCACCACAGCCACGGAAAAGCCCAGCTTGGCGGCCTCCTTCAGGCGCTCCTGCCCACGCGGCGCGGGGCGCACCTCGCCGGCCAAGCCCACTTCGCCAAAGGCCAGAAAGCCCTTCGGCAGGGGACGGCCACGGAGGGACGAAGTGATGGCCAGCATCACCGCCAGATCGGCGGCCGGCTCGCTGATGCGTACGCCGCCCACGGCATTGACGAACACATCCTGGTCCAGGCAGGCCACACCGGCGTGGCGGTGCAGCACGGCCAGCAGCATGGCCAGGCGGTCGCGGTCCAGGCCCACCGAGAGGCGCCTCGGGCTCGGGCCGCCGCTGTCCACCAGGGCCTGGATCTCCACCAGCATGGGGCGTGTACCTTCGAGCGTGACCATGACGCAGCTGCCGGGCACGGGCTCGGCGTGCTGGCTCAGAAAGATGGCGCTGGGGTTGCTCACGCCCTTCAGCCCTTTCTCCGTCATGGCGAAGACGCCGATCTCGTTGACCGCGCCGAAGCGGTTCTTGATGGCGCGGATCAGACGGAAGCTGCTGTGCGTGTCACCTTCGAAGTAAAGCACCGTGTCCACCATGTGTTCGAGCACACGCGGGCCGGCCAGCGCACCCTCCTTGGTGACGTGGCCCACGAGCACGATGGCCGTGCCGCTGGCCTTGGCCGCGCGCGTGAGGTGCGCGGCGCATTCGCGCACCTGGGCTACCGAGCCGGGGGCCGAGGTGAGCTGGTCGGAATAGACGGTCTGGATGGAATCGATCACGGCGATCGCCGGCTGGTGCACGTCCAGCGTGGCCAGGATCTTCTCGAGCTGGATCTCGGCCAGCACCTGCACCCGCGAGCCGTCCAGCCCCAGACGGCGGGCACGCAAAGCCACTTGCGCACCACTTTCCTCACCCGTGACGTAGAGTGTTTTTTGACCGCTGCGCTGCAAGGCATCCAGCGCCTGCAGCAGCAGGGTGGACTTGCCGATGCCCGGGTCACCCCCGATCAAGACCACGCCACCTTCGACGATGCCCCCGCCCAGCACCCGGTCCAGTTCGTCCTGGCCGGTCGGGGTGCGTTCGACGTCGGAGGCCTCGATGTCGGCCAGTGCCACCACCTCGGCGGTTTTCGCGAGCGCGGCAAAGCGGTTCTTGGTCGGTGCGGCGCTCTCGGCCACGGACTCGATCAGCGAGTTCCAGGCATAACAATGCGGGCACTTGCCCAGCCATTTGGGGCTGATGCCGCCGCACTCGTTGCAGGTGTAGATGGTTTTGTCCTTGGCCATGGTGCCATGGTAGCGCAAAGACTGTATGAAATCACAGCCGCCCATGTTCAGCCTGCACGAAATTCGGTTACCTTTTGGTCTGGCTGTGCCATGTCGCACCATCCCCGCATCTGAACCAGGTCTTATCGATGCCCCACCTCGTCATCCTTTACACCAGCAACCTCGACCACGAGAGCGACATGACCGCACTGTGCCGCAGCCTGGCCGATGGGATGCTGCAGCAACGTGATGAAAACAACAAGCAGGTCTTCCCCACCGGCGGCACACGTGTGCTGGCCTACCCGGCCGCCCACCATGCCGTGGCCGATGGCGGCGCGGCCGGCCGGGCAGCGGGCGGCAGCGGCGACGACGCTTTTGTCTACCTCAACCTGCGCATGGGCCGCGGCCGCTCCCCTGCCGTGCACAAAGCGCACAGGGAGAGACCGACATGAGCGACAAGCCTTACGGCAAGGTGTGCATCTACGGCGCCGGCGCCATCGGCGCGTGGATGGGCACGCGCCTGGGCCAGGCCGGCTGCAGCATCAGCGTGGTGGCACGCGACGCCACGCTGGCCGCCCTGCAGCAGCACGGCCTGCGTTGCCGCTTCGAAAAAGAAACGCTGGCCGTGCCGGTGCAGGCCAGCGCCGACCCTGCGGCGCTGGGTATGCAGGACCTGGTGATCCTGGCCGTCAAGGCCCCGGCCCTGCCCGAGGTCGCACGCCAGATCAAGCCGCTGCTGGGCCCGCATACCGTGGTGCTCACCGCCATGAATGGCGTGCCCTGGTGGTTCTTCCAGGGTTTTGGCGAGAAGTTCGCCGGCACCCAGCTCAAGGCCATCGACCCCATGGGCGAGATCGCCGCCCGCATCCCCGCGGCACACATCGTCGGGGGCGTGGTGCACGCGAGCTGTTCGCTGCTGGAGCCGGGCTACGCGCAGAACCACTTCGGCAAACGCGTCATCATCGGCGAGCCTTCGGGCCAGAAGACCGAACGCGCGCAGCAGCTCACCGCCCTGCTGGGCCAGGCGGGTTTCGAGGCCGAGCAATCGGCCCAGATCCAGAAAGACATCTGGTACAAGCTCTGGGGCAATATGACGATCAACCCGGTCAGCGCGCTGACCGGCGCCACCACCGACAAGATCCTGGGCGACCCGCTGGTGCGCGACTTCATCTCCAGGATCATGCTCGAAGCCAAGGAGATCGGTGCGCGCATCGGCATTCCCATCTTCCAGCAGCCCGAGGACCGGCACGCCGTCACGCTCAAGCTGGGGGCCTTCAAGACCTCGATGCTGCAGGACGTCGAAGCCGGCCGCCCGGTGGAGATCGACGCCCTGGTCACCGTGGTGCAGGAACTGGGCACACTGACCGGCACGCCCACGCCGAACACGGATATCCTGCTGGGTCTGGCGCGTCTGCAGGCGCGCGTGCGCAAGCTCTATTGACCTCCGTTTCATCCCCATGACCGTCTCGCCCCGCGCGCTCAGCCGCGCCGCCTTCTTCACCCTGCTCTTCACCGCCTGCCTCTTCGGCGCCAACCATGTGGCGGCACGCCTGGCCTTCAACCACGGCCTGGACGTGGCCACCGCCGTGCTGGTGCGCAGCTTCGTCACGGCCACCGTGGTCGGCGCCATCGTCTGGCAGCAAGGCGTCCCCCTCAGCATCACGCCGCGCCAGCGCGGTTTCCTGCTCCTGATCAGCGGCCTGGTCGCGGTGCAGAGCCTGTGCCTTTACGCCGCCGTAGCGCGCCTGCCCGTAGCCCTGGCCCTGCTGACCTTCAACACCTACCCCTTGTGGACGGCCCTGTTTGCCTGGCTGTTCTACCGCCACAAACCCGAGCGTGCCGTGCTGCTGGTCATGCCGGTGCTGCTGTTCGGCCTGGCGCTGGCGCTCGACGCGTTGGGTGCGGCTTCCGGCCTGGGCGCGGCCGGGCAGTGGAGCCGCATCGGCGCGGGTGTGGCCTTCGCCCTGGTGGCAGCCGCCGTGTTCGGCGCGGCCCTGGTGCTCACGCAGCACGAGGCGGCCGTCGTGGACGGGCGCCTGCGCACGGCCATCACCATGGCCCTGGTCGGCCTGCTGGCCCTGGTGGCCGCGCCGCTGCAGGGCGGCCTGCACCTGCCGCAGGCCGCAGCCGGCTGGTGGGGCCTGGCCGGGCTGACCCTGTTCTACGGCACGGCCTTCACCCTCATGTTCACCCTGCTGCCCAGGCTGGGCGTGGTGGGCAGCTCGCCCATCATGAACGTCGAACCGGTGGCGGCCCTGGTGCTGGCCTGGGCCCTGCTGGGCCAGACCATTGCGCAGGTGCAGGTGGTGGGTGCGCTCATCGTGGTCGGGGCCGTGATGGCCCTGGGCCTGCGCCGGCGCTGAAGGACAACGGGGTCACCCATGCCGATCGACGTGATGGCCGTGGTGATCTTCTCGGCCCTGCTGCACGCGGGCTGGAACGCGCTGGTGCGGGCCAGCCCCGACAAGTTCCTCGCTTCGCTGCACGTGGTGTGCGGCGCCGCCGCGTTCGCCTTGCTGCTCTTGCCGGGCCTGCCCTTGCCCGCTGCCGCGAGCTGGCCCTGGCTGCTGGCCTCGGGTCTGATCCACGTCGTCTATTTCGCGCTGGTCGCACGCGCCTACCAGGGCGCCGCCCTGGGCTTCGCTTACCCCCTGATGCGTGGCACGGCGCCGGTGCTGACCGCGCTGGCCGCGGCGCTGCTGCTGGCCGAGACCCCCACGCCCGGCGCCTGGCTGGGCATTGCCCTGATCTGTGGCGGCGTCCTGGCGCTGGCCGGCCGGGCCTGGCGCAGCGGCGCCGGCCATCCCGCCGCAGTGCTGGCCGCCCTGGCCAACGCCGGCGTGATCGCGCTCTACACCCTGGTCGACGGCCAGGGCGTGCGCCTGGCCGGTCATGCCCTGAGCTACACGGCCTGGGTCTTTGTACTGAGCGCAGTTTTCATGCTGGCCGCGGCGGCCTGGCTGCGCGGACGCACCTTGCTGCAACCCGCACCGGGCGCCTGGCGCGCCGTCCTGCTGGGCGGCGCCGGCACGCTGGCCGCCTACAGCCTGGTGCTCTGGGCCATGACGCAGGCGCCGATTGCCACCGTGGCAGCGCTGCGGGAAAGCTCCATCGTGTTCGCGACGCTGATCGGCGCGACCTTCCTCAAGGAAGGCTTGGGCCGGCTGCGCCTGGTCTCGGCGCTGCTGGTATGTGCCGGCGCGGTGGTGATCAAGCTGGCCTGATCAGCGGCGGATTTTTTCTCGCGCGCGGCGCACGCGCTCGATGTTGATCGCCACCTTGCCGCTGCGAAACAGCATGGGCGCGGCGATCGCATGGGCCGGATCCGCAGTGTCCAGGCAGTGGTAGTTGAAGGTGGGCATGCCGTTGCGATCGACGATGACGATGACCCAGGGCGTGTTGGCGCGCTGGCCCCGCTGCACCGCCACCGCCGTCTCCCCGCTGCTCAGGCGCACAT
This sequence comes from Curvibacter fontanus, assembly GCF_054780335.1. NCBI lineage: Bacteria > Pseudomonadati > Pseudomonadota > Betaproteobacteria > Burkholderiales > Comamonadaceae > Curvibacter > Curvibacter fontanus. The sequence continues at coordinate 21,520 of NZ_BAAGWN010000037.1, read as the reverse complement.
AGGTGCCGGGCGGGTAGAAACCAACCGCTGCGGTAAGCGCGCCGCCAACCGCTGCGGTGACTTCCTTTTCGGTCTGCAGGTAGATGGACTTGGCCGACTCCAGCGGCGAGAGCGCTTCGCGCGTACGGCGCGCGGCCATCTTGGCGACGAAAACATCGGTCATGCTCAAGAGCCGGCGCGCCCGCAGGTTGTGCGGCAGGCCTTCGGGGTTGTCGGGCTGGTGGTGCCAGCGCACCAGGTCCAGTTCCTCCACATCCTCGATGCCCAGCCAGACGAGGATCTTGAGGCTGAGCTGCGGGTGTTCCTGGATCAGCTGGCGCTGCGCGGGCGAGGGGGCGGTTTGCTGGCGCGCCAGCACGTCCTGCTCGCGCGCCATGCCGATGTTCATCGTCAGGGCCGCGCTCATCAGCGACTGGCGCTGCTGCGGGTTCAGGTCCAGTTTCTGCGCCGCCAGTTCACAGACGCAGGCGCACAGCAGGGCGTGGGTGGCGCTGTACCCCAGACTGCTGTCGGCCAGGGCCTGGAACAGGCAGAACAGGCTGTCGTCCGGATCGTCCTGCAGCAGGCTGCGCGCCTTGTTCTCCAGGGCGGCCAGCCGCTGCAAGGGGTTGAGCGCCAGCCCCCCCTGGTAGAGGATGCCGCGCAGCACCTCCTGCAGGTCCATCCAGCCGCCGTCGAGCTGCTCGCCGACCATGTAGTCACGCTCGCGGATCGCGCTGGGCATGGGCATGCGCGCGATCTCCTCGACCTCCACTCCTTCCATCAGCAGGGTGTGCACCATGCGCTCGTAGGAACGCTGCCAGGCCTGGGCCTCCGTCTCGGTGGTCGAGGCGTTGTGGCCGTAGAGCTTGTCGCGGTGCTGCTCGGAGACGATGGGCTGGCCCTTGCGCAGCAGCAGCACGCCTTCGGGGTTCCAGACGTTGACCGGCAGGGGCTTGCCTATGGGCAGCATGGCGATGGGGATGGGCAGGTATTTCATGCCAGCACCTCCACCGGCACGCGCGCGGCCAGCGCGCACATCAGCTCGTAGCCCACGCTGCCACCGGCCTGGGCCACCTCGTCGATGGACAGCAGGGCGCCGTTCGAGGCTCGGCCCCAGAGCGTGACTTCCGAGCCCATGCCGGCGGCGGGCGCCGGTGTCAGGTCCACCGTGATCAGGTCCATGCTGACGCGCCCGACGGTGCGCGTGCGCACCCCGTCCACCAGCACCGGCGTACCGCGCTCGGTTGTGCCCGGGCTGGCACGCAGATAGCCGTCGGCATAACCGCAGGCCACCACGCCGATGCGCATGGGCTGCGTGGCGGTGAAGACCGAGCCGTAGCCCACGCTGTCGCCAGCGGCCAGTTGCTGCACACCCACGATGCGCGAGCGCAGCGTCATGGCCGGCTGCAAGGCCCAGTCGGCCGCGCTGTGCTCGGGGTGGTCGGGCGAGGCGCCGTAGAGCACGACACCGGGGCGGATCCAGTCCGAGCGCAGACTGGCCGCGGCCTGCGCCCCCATGTGCCGCAGGATGGCCGCACTGTTGCTCAGGGAACGCTCACCCGGCAGGTCCTGCGTGGCGGTGTTGAAGGCGGCCAGCTGCTGCGCCACGCCTGCGGGGCCGTCGGCATTGCTGAAATGGGTCATGAGTGAGATCTCGTCGACCTGCGGCAGCGCGTTCAGACGCGTCCAGGCGGCGCGGTACTGCTCCGGGCGAAAACCGAGGCGGTTCATGCCGCTGTTCATCTTGAGGAACACGCGGTGCGGCACATGCGTCTTGTGCACGGCCAGCATGTCGATCTGTTCATCGCAGTGGACCGCGTGCCACAGGCCCAGGCGCGAACACTGCTCCAGATCACGCTGCTCGAACGCGCCTTCGAGCAGCAGGATGGGGCCGCGCCAGCCCAGGGTGCGCAGGCGCTCGGCCTCGCCCAGGTCCAGCAAGGCAAAACCGTCGGCGCCGCGCAGGCCCTCGTACACACGTTCGATGCCGTGGCCATAGGCATTGGCCTTGACCACCGCCCACACCCGCGCATCCGGGCCCGAGCGGCGCACCCGCGCCAGGTTATGGCGCAGGGCTTCGACGTGGATCTGGGCTTGAATCGGGCGGGACATGCGGGCGGAGCGATCTCTGGACGGAGTTTCGGGCAACCCCTGGCCATGAATTGTGACATTGCCTGCCATGCTATAACCCGGCGTCGATTGGATTTTCATAACAAGCACCCAAGCACGAGCTTCCCCCGGTCCCCCTCCCCCATGAAACGCGGTTTCTACACCATCATGTCGGCGCAGTTTTTCAGTTCGCTGGCTGACAACGCGTTGTTCGTCGGAGCCGTGCAGCTGCTGCGCAGTGAGGGGGCACCCGAGTGGCAGCAGGCAGCGCTGGTGCCCATGTTCGCCCTGTTCTACGTGATCCTGGCGCCCTTCGTGGGCGCTTTTGCCGACGCCCAGCCCAAGGGCAAGGTCATGCTGATCAGCAACGGCATCAAGATCATCGGCTGTCTCATGATGCTCTTCGGCACCCATCCATTGATGGCCTATGCCATCGTGGGCCTGGGCGCGGCGGCCTACTCGCCGGCCAAGTACGGCATCCTCACCGAGCTGCTGCCCGCCTCCCAGTTGGTCAAGGCCAACGGCTGGATCGAAGGGCTGACCATTGCCTCCATCATCCTGGGCGTGCTGCTGGGCGGCCAGCTGGTGGGCCATGCAGTGTCCCAGGTCCTGCTGGGCATCGACCTGCCGCTGATCACCACCGGCATCGACACCGCGCCCGAGGCCGCCATTGCCGTTCTGATTCTGGTCTACCTGCTGGCGGCCTGGTTCAACACCCGCATCCCGCACACCGGCGTTGAAATGCGTCCCATGCCCAGCAACCCGCTGGCCCTGCTGCCCGATTTCTGGCGCTGCAACACCCGGCTCTGGCAGGACCGCCTGGGCCAGATCTCGCTCTCGACCACCACCCTGTTCTGGGGCGTGAGCGGCAACCTGCGCTACATCGTGCTGGCCTGGGCCGCCGCCGCGCTGGGCTACAGCGTCACGCAGGCGTCCTCGCTGGTGGGTGTGGTGGCCATCGGCACGGCCGTGGGCGCCGTGGTGGCCTCCATGCGCATGCGGCTGGAGGACGCCACGCGTGTCATGCCCCTGGGCATCGCCATGGGCGTGCTGGTGATCCTGCTCAACTTCATCGACAACGTCTGGGTGGCGGCGCCCTTCCTGGTGCTGCTGGGTGGCCTGGGTGGTTTCCTCGTGGTGCCGATGAACGCGCTGCTGCAGCATCGCGGCCACAACCTCATGGGCGCCGGCCGTTCCATCGCCGTGCAGAACTTCAATGAACAGACCTGCATACTGGGCCTGGGTTTTCTCTACAGCTTCTGCACGGGCATGGGCGTCTCGGCCTTCGGCGCCATCGCCGGTTTCGGCCTCCTGGTGGCCGGCTTCATGTGGCGGATCAAGCGCTGGCACGAGCACAACTGCCAGAAGTACCCCGAGGAAGTCGAGCACCTGCTCGATATCGCCAGAAACGACAACCTTCACGGTTGATGGCTGCTGCGCGGCCCGGGGTTCCATGAAAACGCAACTCGCCGCCTGGGCCCTGGTGCTCAACGCCTTCGTCTGGGGCGTCTCCTGGTATCCCTTTCGCCTGCTCGAAGCCCAGGGCCTGCACCCGCTGTGGTCCACAGCCCTGATCTACGGCCTGTGCCTGGCCGGCCTGCTGGCCTGGCGCCCCACAGTCTGGCGCCACTTGCTGCGCCACTCCCTCCTGCTCTTGCTGGCCTGCGCCTCGGGCCTGACCAATGTGGGCTTCAACTGGGCGGTCACCGTGGGCGACGTGGTGCGCGTGGTGCTGCTGTTCTACCTCATGCCTGTCTGGTCCGTGCTGCTGGCCTGGGCCCTGCTGGGCGAGCGCCCCCGCGCCCTGGCCCTGCTGCGCCTGAGCCTGGCCCTGGTGGGCGTGGCCATCGTGCTCAAGACGCCCGACTCGCCCTGGCCCCTGCCCGCCAGTCTGCCCGACTGGCTGGCTCTGGGCGGCGGCTTCTGCTTCGCGCTGACCAATGTGCTGCTGCTCAAGCTCAAGGACACGGCCGAGGAGGCGCGCATGGTGGCCATGTTCGGCGGCGGCACCCTGCTGGCGGCCAGCGTGGCCCTGCTGAGCCAGTCTGCCGGTCTGGCCACGCTTCCCCCCGCGCCCGCCCCGGGCTGGGTCGGGCTGGTGCTGCTCACCAGCCTGGCCTTCCTGACCGCCAACTTGGGCCTGCAGTACGGCGCCGCGCGTCTGCCGGCCGCCGCCACAGCGCTGATCATGCTGACCGAGGTGGTGTTCGCCAGCGTCTCGGCTGTGGCCCTGGGCGCGGCCGAGCTCTCGGCCCGCACCCTGCTGGGGGGCGCGCTGATCCTGCTGGCCGCCTTGCTGGCGGCGCGTACGCCGGCGCCGGCCTGAATGCGCCGGCTGCTGCTGGCATGTGTCTCCACTCGCACCCACACACCATGTCGACTGTCTACGATTTCGAGGCCGAGCAGATCGGTGGCCAGCCCGTCGCCCTGAGCCAGTTCCGAGGCAAGGTCATGCTGATCGTCAACACGGCCAGCGCCTGTGGTTTCACGCCGCAATTTGCGGGACTGGAGGAACTGCACAAGGCCTATGGCCCGCAGGGCCTGGTCGTGCTGGGTTTTCCCTGCAACCAGTTCGGCGCCCAGGACCGCGGCAGCAACCACGAGATCGCCAGCTTCTGCCAGCTCAACTACGGCGTGAGCTTCCCCATGATGGCCAAGATCCAGGTGAACGGACCCCAGGCCCACCCGCTCTACCAGTGGCTGGTGCGGGAAGCCCGGGGCCTGCTGGGCACCAAGTCCATCAAATGGAACTTCACCAAGTTCCTGATCGGCAAGGACGGCAGGGTGCTCAGGCGTTATGCGCCTTACACGGAACCCCGGCGCCTGTACCGGGATATCGAGGCTGCGCTGGCCGCCTGATCCACAGGCCTGGCTTCAGACCTGTGCTGTCGTCGCCAGCGCCTCGTCCAGCAACTCCACCCAATGCTTCACCGGTGTGACGGTGCCACTCTGCAGGTGCGTGATGCAGCCGATGTTGGCGGAGGTTATGGTCTGCGCTTGCATCTCGGCCAGGTTGGCGAGCTTGCGGTCGCGCAGCGCGTAGGCCAGCTTGGGGTTCAGCACCGAGTAGGTGCCGGCCGACCCACAGCACAGATGGGGCTCGACGCGGCAGGTGTTGACCTTGAAGCCGAGCGCACCCATGTGCTCTTCCACGCCGCCGCGCAGCTTCTGCCCGTGTTGCAGGGTGCAGGGCGGGTGAAAGGCGATCTGGCCGGTCTTGGCACTCACCTTGCCGCGCAGCTTGTCGACCAGCTCAGGCAGCAGCTCGCTCAAGTCCTTGGTCAGCTCGCTGATGCGCCGGGCCTTGGCCGCGTATTGCGGATCGTCCTGCAGGATATGACCGTACTCCTTGACGGTGACGCCGCAACCCGAGGCGTTCATCACGATGGCCTCTACGCCGCCCTCGATGTGCGGCCACCAGGCGTCGATATTGGCCCGCATCTCCGCCTTCCCGCCGTCCTGGTCGTTCAGGTGGAACTTCACGGCGCCGCAGCAGCCGGCTTTCTGTGCCACCACGGTCTGGATACCGGCCGCGTCGAGCACGCGGGCGGTGGCGCTGTTGATATTGGGCATCATGGCCGGCTGCACGCAGCCCGCGAGCATCAGCACCTTGCGCGCATGGGTGCGGGCGGGCCAGGCGCCGGCGTCTTGCGCAGCGGGCACCTTGGCCTGGAGGCTGGCGGGCAAGAGGCCGCGCACGAGCTGGCCCATTTTCATGGCCGGGGCGAACAGCGGCGAGGTCAGACCCTCTTTCAACGCCCAGCGCACGAAGCGTTCGCTGGCGGGGCGCTCCACTTTCTCGTCGACGATCTTGCGGCCGATATCGACCAGGTGGCCGTAGTCCACGCCCGAGGGGCAGGTGCTTTCGCAGTTGCGGCAGGTGAGGCAGCGGTCCAGGTGGGCCTGGGTCTTGCGTGTGGGCGCCTCGCCTTCGAGCACCTGCTTGATCAGGTAGATGCGGCCGCGCGGGCCGTCGAGCTCGTCACCCAGCAGCTGGTAGGTGGGGCAGGTGGCGGTGCAGAAGCCGCAGTGCACGCACTTGCGCAGGATGGCCTCGGCCGCCTGGCCGTCGGCCGTGTGCTTGAACTCGGGGGCGAGCTTGGTTTGCATGGAATGTTCGCCAGTCAGGCTCAGAAATCGGGGTAGAGGCGGCCGCGGTTGAAGATGCCGGCCGGGTCGAACTGCTTCTTGAGTTCACGCGTGATGCGATCCAGCGGCGCGGCCAGCGGCGTGAAGACACCGGCGCTCTTGTCGGTGGCGCGGAACAGCGTGGCGTGGCCGCTGGTGGTGTCCAGCACCTCGCTCATGTCGGGGCGCCGCGGCAGCGGCAGCTTGAGCCAGCGCTGCGCGCCGCCCCATTCGATCAGCGTGGGCCCCAGGCCCAGCGGCGGCGCCGTATCGGGCACGCTCAGGCGCATCAGCGATTCACCTTCAGCGAGCTGGAAGAAGGGCGTCGTCTGTTCGCGCAGCGCATTCCACAGCAGCGTGGCCTGGCCGGCGTCCATGACGGTGCCGCCCATGCTCCTCTGCGCCGCGGCCACGGCGGCCTGGGCGCCGCGCAGGCGCACCATCAGGGCGCCCTCATGCCAGCAGGAGGCGTTGACGGGCAGGGGCAAGGCCCCCCACCGGTTCAATTGCACTAGGGCACGGGTTTCGTCCAGTTCGAAGACCAGGGTGCTTTCGGCCACGGCGCGCGGCAGCACCTTGAGCGAGACCTCGGTGATGAGACCCAGCGTGCCCATGGCGCCGGCCATCAGGCGCGAGACGTCGTAGCCCGCCACGTTCTTCATGACCTGGCCGCCGAAGGTCAGCAACTCGGCCTTGCCGTTGAGCAGCACCAGGCCCAGCACGTAGTCGCGCACGGCGCCCACGCTGGCACGGGCCGGGCCGTTGAGTCCGGCCGCGACCATGCCTCCGACGGTGGCCATGACGCCGCCCGCGGCAAAATGCGGGGGCTCGAAAGGCAGGTATTGCCCGCGTTCGGCCAGCACCTCCTCCACCTCGGCCAGCGGGGTGCCGGCGCGCACGGTGATGACGAGTTCACTGGGCTCGTAGCTGACGATGCCGGTCAGGGGCCGGGTGTCCAGCACTTCGCCCTGGAGTGACTGGCCGTAGAAATCCTTGCTGCCGCCGCCGCGGATGCGCAATGGGGTGCCGGTGGCGGCGGCCTGGCGCACGCGCTCGGTGATGTTTTGCAGGGCTGTGTCCATGCCGCCATATTAACGGCTGACGGGGGCGCCAATGAAAAAAGGCCCGCTCGAGCTTGCGCTCTTGCGGGCCTGAACCAGAGGAGACTCTCGCTTGCTCTGGTGCGGCAGCCGGTGCGCAAGGCGCCGGCTGCCGTCCATTGCTCGTTTAACGGTTGTAGGCGGTTTCGCCGTGGGCCGTGATGTCCAGACCCTGGCGCTCGTCTTCTTCGCTGACGCGCAGGCCGACGGTCAGATCGACAATCTTGTAGGCGATGAAGGAAACCACGCCAGACCAGACGACGGTGATCATCACGGCCTTGGCCTGGATCCACACCTGAGCGGCGATGGAGTAGTCGGCCGGGGTCACCATGCCGGCCGTGACCCAGTCACCGACCAGGCTCGGGCCACCCAGGGACGGGCTGTTGAACACGCCGGTCAGCAGGGCGCCGAGGATACCGCCCACGCCGTGCACACCGAACACGTCGAGCGAGTCGTCGGCGCCCAGCAGCTTCTTCAGACCGCTGACACCCCACAGGCAGATGAAGCCGGCGAGCAGGCCGACGATCAGCGCGCCACCGATGCCGACGTTGCCGGCAGCGGGGGTGATGGCCACCAGGCCGGCGACGGCGCCGGAAGCGGCGCCCAGCATGGAGGCCTTGCCCTTGAGCAGCGCCTCACCCACGCACCAGGCCAGCACGGCAGCGGCGGTGGCCACGAAGGTGTTGGCGAAGGCCAGGGCGGCGAAGCCGTTCGCTTCCAGGGCGGAGCCGGCGTTGAAGCCGAACCAGCCCACCCACAGCAGGGCGGAACCCACCATGGTCAGCGTCAGGCTGTGCGGCGCCATGGCCTCCTTGCCGTAGCCGATGCGCTTGCCCACCATGTAGGCGCCCACCAGGCCAGCGACGGCGGCGTTGATGTGCACCACGGTGCCACCGGCGAAGTCCAGTGCGCCCATCTGCCAGATATAGCCGGCCTTGCCGTTCATGGCATCGACGACTTCCTTGGCGCTGTAGGCGTCCGGGCCCATCCAGAACCAGACCATGTGCGCGATCGGTGCATAGCTGAAGGTGAACCACAGGGCCATGAACATCAGCACGGCCGAGAACTTCATGCGCTCGGCGAAGGCGCCGACGATCAGCGCGCAGGTGATGCCCGCGAAGGTCGCCTGGAAGGCGGCGAACACGATCTCGGGAATATAGACACCCTTGCTGAAGGTCGCGGCGGGGGCGAAGGTACCGGCGACGTTGTCCCAGATGCCCTTCATGAACAGGCGGTCAAAGCCGCCGATGAAGGCGTTGCCTTCCGTGAAAGCGAGGCTGTAGCCATAGATGAACCACAGAACGACGATCAGCGAGAAGGTCACCATCACCTGCATCAGCACGGACAGCATGTTCTTGCTGCGGACCAGGCCGCCGTAGAACAGGGCCAGGCCGGGCACGGTCATCATGATGACCAGCAGCGTGGAGACCATCATCCAGGCGGTGTCGCCCTTGTTGGGCACGGGAGCGGCGGCAGCCGGAGCCGCAGCGTCGGCCGCAGCGGCAGCGGCCGGGGCAGCTGCCGCTGCGGGAGCGGCGGCCTCGGCAGCCGGTGCGGTCTGGGACCAGACTGCGGCCGAGCCGGCCAGCAGGCCCAGGCCCAGCGCGAAGGAGACAATTAGTTTTTTCATGTCAGTGTTCTCTCTTGTTGTGGGAGCCTCAGAGCGCTTCCTTGCCGGTTTCACCGGTGCGGATGCGCACGACCTGCTCGAGGTTGTACACAAAGATCTTGCCGTCGCCGATCTTGCCGGTGCGGGCCGAGCCTTCGATCGCCTCGATGACGCGGTCGACCAGCTCGTCGGCCACGGCCGCCTCGATCTTCACCTTGGGCAGAAAGTCGACCACGTATTCAGCGCCGCGGTACAACTCGGTATGGCCCTTCTGACGGCCGAAGCCCTTGACCTCGGTGACGGTGATGCCCTGCACCCCGATAGCCGAGAGGCCTTCTCGCACCTCATCCAGCTTGAAAGGTTTGATGATGGCTGTAACGAGTTTCATGGGTTCTCCTCTGGTTTGAGTTGAATTTAGAAGGTGTATTTCACACCCACAACAGCCGTGGTATCTGCAAGCTTGCGACCGTTGTATGTGTACAGGCTGGCCTTGCCATCGGTACCGATGGCGGCGATGCTGGCGGACAGACCCTTGCCCAGATCCTTGGCCAGGGTGACGGAGTAGTCCGTGTAGCTGTAGTCCTTATTGGTGCCGGGACCGGCGATTTCCTGGCGGCCCACGTGCGGGACGATCGAGTAGCCGCTGCCCAGGTCGAACGTGGCCGACAGGTCGTAATAGACGCTGCCTTCGCTCTTCGCGGTACCGAACAGGGTGGAGAAGGCGTAGGACACCTTGGCGGTGTAGGCTCCGTAGGTCAATGCGCCGTAGGCTTCGTCGGTGTTCGGATTCACGGTGCCGGCGATGTCCTTGTAGGTGTTGCTCACGTATTCGTAGCGCAGATAACCGACGTCATAGGTGAAGTCCTTGCTGATCTCGCCCTTGTAGCCACCATAGATGTCCAGCTCGACCGGACCCTTGGTTTCGACGTTGGAGGCCGTGCCGGCTTCAGCGATCCAGCGGATCTGCGAGCCCCAGGCACCGACGTAGAAGCCGCTGCTGTGCGCATAGTCCACACCGCCCTGCACTGCGGGGGCCAGAGCCGACTGGGCGATACCGCGGTAGCGGTATTCGCTGACCGCACCCACGTTGTAGGCCAGCTGGGCCATGACAGAAGAGCCAGCGGTCAGGGTCAGGGCTGCCAGGGCGATCTTGGATTTCAGGTTCATGTCTTACTCCATCAGAGAGGGTTAAAGGGGACGAACCGAATAAGCAGGGACCGTGCCAAGCTGGCACCAGGAATTTCCACATGGATATGTACACGTATCCGCACCAGCTGCGTTAAGATGGCTGTACAAACATACAGATAGCACCAATAGTGTGCCATTTTGCGCGGCCCCACACAAGGTTTGCACCGTTATGAGGAGGATGTGGTCATGAGCTTGTCACTGGTGCATAGCCGGGCCCTGCTGGGCCTGGAAGCTGCCACGGTCACCGTGGAAGTCCATCTGGCCAATGGGCTGCCCAGCTTCACACTTGTTGGCCTGGCCGAAACCGAGGTCAAGGAAGCCCGTGAACGTGTGCGTTCAGCCATCCAGAATGCCGGACTGGAGTTCCCGCACAACAAGCGCATCACGGTGAACCTGGCACCCGCGGACTTACCCAAGGATTCGGGCCGCTTCGACCTGCCCATCGCCTTGGGCATCCTGGCCGCCAGCGGCCAGATTGATGCCGCAGCCCTGGACCGCTACGAATTTGCCGGCGAGCTCTCCTTGTCCGGGGAGCTGCGCCCCGTGCGCGGCGCGCTGGCCATGGCGCTGGCGCTGCGGGGGGTACCCACCCAGCTGGCACTGCCGCCGGGCAGCGCCGAGGAAGCCGCGCTGGTCCCCGACATCGCCATCTACAGGGCCGGCCATCTGCTGGACGTGGTGCAGCAGTTCCTTCCCGGGCGCGATCCTTCCACGGCCGATGCACCCGGTTGGGCCAGGCTGGCGGCGCAGCCTTTACGGATGAACCAGCAGGGGCCCGACCTGGCCGACGTCAAGGGACAGGCCGGGCCCAAGAGGGCGCTTGAAATTGCGGCCGCAGGCGGCCACAGCATGCTGCTCAGCGGCCCACCAGGCACCGGCAAGTCCATGCTGGCCGAGCGTCTGGCCGGCCTGCTGCCACCGATGTCCACCGGCGAGGCGCTGGAAAGCGCGGCCCTGGCCAGCCTGGCCGGGCGCTTTGACCTGGCGACCTGGGGCCGGCGGCCCACCTGCAGCCCGCATCACTCGGCCAGTGCCGTGGCCCTGGTGGGCGGCGGTTCGCCGCCGCGCCCGGGTGAGGTCTCGTTGGCCCATCGGGGTGTCCTTTACCTCGACGAACTCCCCGAGTTCCCGCGCGCGGCCCTCGAAGCCTTGCGCGAACCCCTGGAAAGCGGCCGCATCACCATTGCACGGGCCGCGCGCCGCGCCGAGTTCCCGGCGCGTTTCCAGCTGGTGGCGGCCATGAACCCCTGCCCTTGCGGCCACCTGGGCTCGGCCCAGCGCGCCTGCCGTTGCACGCCCGATCAGGTGGCGCGTTACCAGGGCCGGTTGTCCGGCCCCCTGCTGGACCGCATCGACCTGCATGTGCCCGTGGGCGCCCTGCCCAGCACCGAACTGTTGCAGGCCAGCGCCGGCGAAAGCACGGCCACTGTGCGTGCGCGCTGCACGGCGGCCCACGCACGCGCCCTGGCACGCCAGGGCAAACCCAACCATGCGCTCACCCCCCAGGAGATCGACACGCACACCCGCCCCGAAGACGCCGCCCTGCGTTTTCTGGACACGGCCGCGGTGCGGCTGGGCTGGTCGGCGCGCGGCCTGCACCGCACGCTGAAGGTGGCACGCACCATTGCCGACCTCGCCGATGCACCACGCATCACGCTGGAGCATGTGGCCGAGGCGCTGCAGTACCGGCAGCCGGCGCGGGCCTGAGGCCCAGCCCGCTTACTCCAGCTGCATCAGGTCGGCGCGCCGGCGCAGTGCACTGGCAAAGTACAGGCCCACCGCCACCAGCACGCTGCAGCCCAGCGCGATGACGGCCGTGGAGCCGATGCGCCCCACCAGCGCGGCCGCCAGCAGCACACCGATGGACTGGCCCATGAACAGGGCCGACGCGAACAGGGACACCGCCGTGCCGCGCGCGGACGGTGCCATCTGCGTGGCATTGGCCTGCATGGTGTTGTGGAACATGAAAAAACCGAAGCCGGCCAGCAGGCTGGCGGGCACGCTGGGCCACCACACGGGCGTGAAGGCAATCACCAGCGAGGCCAGGCCCAGCAGCGTGACCCCCGCGCGCGCCAGCCCGTGTTCACCCAGGCGCTGGATCATGAAACGTGCGACGGCCATGTAGGCCATGCCGCCCAGGCCGAACAAGGCGACGATGGCGCCCGAAGCGGACAGCGAGAGGCCCAGTTCATGGTGCAGGTGTGAGGCCCAGATGGCAAGCACACCGAAACCGGAAGCGCCCTCGAACAGGGCCACGATCAGCACGATGCGCGACCAGCGCCCGGTGATGATCTGCAGCGCCTGCTGCACGAAACCGGGGCGCACCTCGGGCACGGGGTTGTGCGTCACCGCTGCATCGCTGCGCTGGCGGCGCTCATCGCGCCAAAGCAGCAGGCCCACCACGCCGAACAGCAGCGTCATGAACACAAAGGCCCAGCGCCAGCCCAGGGTGTCGGTGAACACCCCGCCCAGCAGCTGGCCGCCAGTGATGCCCAGCGTGGTGCCCAGGCCCACCCGCGCCAGCGTTTCCTGGCGCAATTCGTAGGCCACCGCGTCGCCGATCCAGGCCAGCGAGAGCGGAATGATGGCCGCCGCACCCAGTGCCACCAGCATGCGCGCCAGCACCAGCATGTCCAGGCTGGCCGCAAACACCGCGAGCACGCTGGCCACGCTGCAGCCCAGCGTGGCCCAGGTGACGATGCGGAACTTGCCCAGGCGGTCCCCCAGGGGACCGTAGAACAGCTGGCACAGGCCGTAGACCACGGCAAACACCGAAATCACGCTCGCCACCTCGCCCAGGCTGGCAGAGAACTCGCGGGCCAGCTCGGGCAGCATGGCGTCGCACAGGCGCTGCACCGCCATGCTGGCAAAGGTGGCAAACGACAACAACAGGACGGAGCGGCGCGTGGAGGCGGAAATCGTGACGGGGCCGGAGCTCATGCAGGGAGGTGGTGTGGGAAACAGTGGGCAGGGCAGACGCGCCCGGGCTTGCGCGAGGAATCACAAGAAGCGTGCTGAATTATAATCGTCGCCATGCTCAAGCGCTCTGGCCAGTCTGCGTCACTGATCGGCTGGCTCTCCCTGACACAGCTCATCAGCTGGGGCAGCGTGTTTTATCTCTTCGCCCTGCTGCTGGAACCCGTCGAGCGTGAACTGGGCCTGAACCGGGCGCAGGCCTCGCTGGCTTTTAGCATGGCCCTGCTGGCCGAGGGTCTGCTGGCCTGGCCCGTGGGGCGGCTGATCGACCGCGGGCACGAGCGCCTGGTGATGACGCTGGGCTCCCTGGTGGTGGCGCTGGGCCTGGCCCTGCACACGCAAGTCGACAGCCTGGCCGGCTACTACGGTGTCTGGGTCCTGCTGGGCGTGGGCCTGGCCGGTACGCTCTATCCGCCGGCCTTTGCGGTCGTCATCCGCCGTTACCCGAACGACTTCCGCCGCGCCATCATCGTCATCACCTTTCTGGGCGGATTGGCCAGCACCGTCTTCATGCCGCTGATCGCGTGGCTCGTGTCCCTGCTGGGCTGGCGACTGGCTTTATGGCCGCTGGCTGCGCTGCATCTGCTGGTGTGCGCACCTATCCATGCCGTGGTGCTGCGCGGGGCACCGCCACCCCGGGCGGCGCAGGCCGATTCGCCTCACGTGCCCTTGCGCCGCCATCTGCTGAGCGCGCCCTACCTGCTGGTGGGTGTTTTCATCGTGCTGCTCATGGGGGTGACCGCGGCGCTACCGGCGCACATGGTCAGCCTGCTGCGCAGCTACGGCCTGAGTGAGACCTGGGTCATCGCGGTGCCGGCGGCCGTGGGCCTGTTGCAGGTGGGTGGCCGGGCCCTGCTGTTCTTCTTCGAACATCACCTGGACCTGCACCAGGTGAACCGGTTCATCCCCTGTCTGATCCCGGCGGGCCTGCTCATCCTGGTACTGGCCCCCTGGGCCGGCCCGCTGCAGATCGCACTGGTGCTGCTTTTCGTCGCAGTCTATGGCATGGGCAACGGCATGTTCACCATCGTCAAGGGCACGGCCGTGGCCGAGTACGTGAACCGGGAACAGGCCGCCAGCCTCAACGGCGCGCTGGGCCTGCCCATGGCCCTGGGCCGCGCCACCGCACCCTGGCTGCTGGGCCTGATGTGGACCCCCGAGGCCGCCTACAGCAGCGGCCTGTGGCTGATGCTGGGCCTGAGCGTGCTCGGGGTGTTGGCCCTGGTTCTGGCCCAGCGCCTGGCGGCACCCCGTCCATCGCCTTAGCGGGAGAGCGGCTCCAGCCTGATGCCGTCGTAGCGCACGCGCTCACCCACGGCGCTGGCGGTGTCCGACTCAAGCACATGGCGAGCGCCGTCGTCCATGCGCAGCTCCACCCGGTAGGCCAGCACCTTCTTCCTGTTTTTCTCGATCTGGTTGCCGGCAATCCCGCCACCGATGGCGCCGATCACCCGTGCCGCGTCGCGGCCCGAGCCCTGGCCGATCTGGTTGCCGACGATGGCACCCAACACACCACCGGCCACCGCACCGACACCACTGGTGGGCACTTCGCGCTCAAAAGGCGTGACGGCCGTCACCGTGGCGCAGTCGGCGCAGACCGGTTCCGGCACCGGTGCCGGTGCAGCAAGCGGCACGGGCTTGGCTTGCGAAGGCGCCTGGGCCTTTTTCACCGGGGCCGGGCGCGGCTTGGGCTGGGTCACGGTTGGCGGCTCCGCCACGACCGGCTTCTGCGCGACAGGGGCTGGCGCAATGATCTCCGGCAAGGCGCTCACGGCCTCCACCTCGACTGCAGTTTTCGGCTGCAGGGTGGAATAAAGGGCACCGCCCAGACCGACAACCGCCAGCCCCAGAACGCCCACGGCAACCCACAACCCCTTGGTTCCGGCGACCACGGCGCCGGTGCTTGTCACATCACTCATCTGTTTCCTCCTGCTTGGCATGGCCTTGAAGAACGGCGGCGCAGTCACCGCCTTCATCTTTAACGCGGCATGCGGGGGATGGTAGACAGCGTCGTGCAGCGCAGCGACGTCGCAGGTGTAAAACTGCGTAAAGAAGCGAAACGCAGGAGGCTCAGAGATTGGGCGCCAGCAGGCGTTGCAGCTGCTGCTCGCTCATGCCGCGACGGCGCGCGAGGTCGTGCAACTGGTCGTCGCCGATGCGGCCCACGTTGAAATACGCGCTCTGCGGGTGTCCGAGGTAAAAGCCGCTGACGCTGGCCGCCGGTGTCATGGCCAGGCTCTCGGTGATGCCCATGCCGATCTCCTCGCACTGAAGCAGCTCGAACATCTCTTTCTTCACGCTGTGGTCCGGACAGGCCGGGTAACCCGGCGCCGGGCGGATGCCCTGGTACTTCTCGGCGATCATGTCCTCGTGGCTCAGCGCTTCATGGGGCGCATAACCCCAGAGGTCGTTGCGCACACGGTGGTGCAGGTACTCGGCGTAGGCCTCGGCCAGGCGATCGGCCAGGGCCTTGAGCATGATGGCGGAGTAGTCGTCATGGTCGTCCATGAAGTACTTTTCCTTCTTCTCCACGCCGATGCCGGCCGTCACTGCGAATACACCCACGTAATCCGCTGCCGTGCCCTTGGGCGCGACGAAGTCGGCCAGGCAGCGGCTGGGGCGCATGACCCCGTCGATCATCTGCTTTTCGGTTTGCTGGCGCAGGCCGTACCAGGTCAGGGCCACGTTGTGGCGGCTCTCGTCGGTGTACAGCTCGATGTCGTCGTCGTTCACGCTGTTGGCCGGGTACAGGCCCAGCACGGCATTGGCCGTGAGCCAGCGGCCCTCGATCAGGCGCTGCAGCATGCGCTTGCCGTCGGAGAAGACCCGCTGCGCTTCCGCGCCCACAACCTCGTCCTTGAGGATGGCCGGGAAGGGGCCGGCCAGGTCCCAGGTCTGGAAGAAGGGGCCCCAGTCGATGTATCTGGCGAGTTCGGCCAGGTCGAAGTTCTTGAAGACACGCCGGCCGATGAACTTCGGCTTCGTCGGCGCGTAACCGTCCCAGACGATGGGCGTCTTGTTGGCGCGCACCTTGTCCAGCGACCACAGCGGCGTCTGCTTCTTGTTGGCGTGTTGCAGGCGCACCTTGTCGTAATCGGTGTTCAGATCGGCGATGTACTGCGCCGCCTGCTCGCTCAGCAGGCCCTGGGCCACACTCACACTGCGCGAGGCATCGGGCACGTAGACGACAGGGCCTTCGTAATGCGGCGCGATCTTCACGGCCGTGTGCACACGGCTGGTGGTGGCACCACCGATCAACAGGGGAATCTTGCGGATGCGGAAGTGGTCGTCCTTCTGCATCTCGGCAGCCACGTACTGCATCTCCTCCAGGCTAGGCGTGATGAGGCCCGACAGGCCCACGATGTCCGCGCCCTCGACCTTGGCCATGGCCAGGATCTCGTGGCAAGGCACCATGACGCCCATGTTGATGACCTCGAAGTTGTTGCACTGCAGGACCACGGTGACGATGTTCTTGCCGATATCGTGCACATCTCCCTTGACGGTGGCGATCACGATCTTGCCCTTGGCGCGCACGTCCTGGCCCGCGGCTTCCTGCTGGCGCTTCTCTTCCTCGATGTAGGGGATCAGGTGGGCCACGGCCTGCTTCATCACCCGCGCGCTTTTCACCACCTGGGGCAGGAACATCTTGCCGGCGCCGAACAGGTCGCCCACGATGTTCATGCCGTCCATCAGCGGACCTTCGATCACATGCAGCGGGCGCCCGCCTTTGGCCAGGATGGCCTGATAGGCCTCTTCGGTGTCGGTCGTGATGTGGTCGGTGATGCCGTGCACCAGCGCATGGCTCAGGCGCTGCGCCACCGTGCCGCTGCGCCACTCGTTCTTCTTGCTGTCGTCCTTGGCCGCGCCCTTGGCAGTTTCAGCGATCTCCACCAGGCGCTCGCCCGCGTCGGGCCGGCGATTGAGCACCACGTCTTCAACGCGCTCGCGCAGGGCAGGCTCCAGGTCGTCGTACACGCCCACCATGCCGGCGTTGACGATGCCCATGTCCATGCCGGCCTTGATGGCGTGGTACAGGAAGACGGTGTGGATGGCCTCGCGCACCGGGTCGTTGCCGCGGAAGCTGAAGGAGACGTTGGACACGCCGCCCGAGACCTTGGCCCCGGGCAGGTGGTGCTTGATCCAGCTCGTGGCCTCGATGAAGTCGACCGCGTAGTTGTTGTGTTCCTCGATGCCGGTGGCGATGGCAAAGATGTTGGGGTCGAAGATGATGTCTTCCGGCGGGAAATCGACCTCGTCGACCAGGATGCGGTAGGCCCGCTCGCAGATCTCGATCTTGCGTGCATAGGTGTCGGCCTGGCCCTTCTCGTCGAAGGCCATCACCACGGCCGCTGCACCATAGCGCTTGACCAGCCGCGCCTGGCGCTTGAACTCCTCGACACCCTCTTTCATGGAGATGGAATTCACGATGCCCTTGCCCTGGATGCAGCGCAGGCCGGCCTCGATCACGCTCCATTTGGAACTGTCGATCATGATGGGCACGCGCGCGATATCGGGCTCGCTGGCGATCAGGTTCAGGAAACGCACCATGGCGGCCTGGCTGTCGAGCATGGCCTCGTCCATATTGATGTCGATCACCTGGGCGCCGTTTTCCACCTGCTGACGTGCCACGGCCAGCGCCTCCTCGAACTGGCCGTTGAGGATCATGCGCGCGAAGGCCTTGGAACCCGTGACGTTGGTGCGCTCGCCGATGTTGACGAACAGGCTGTCGGCGCCGATATGGACCGGCTCCAGGCCGGACAGCTTCATGGGGGGAACGGAGATTTCGGACATACGGCTCACCTGAAAAAATCCATGGCAGGTGAGCGTCGTTGAGACATCCAAGCCTGACAACACAGTCTGTGCTGCTGCAACGCTCCTTGGATTGCCCCGATTTTAATGGGTATTGCACCCATCTGCCATCCGCGTGTACTGAATGAGCTTCAGCCCTGAACCGCCCGCACCGGAATCACGCGACGCTCCTGTGCGCTCCTGTCCTGCACCGCCCGCGCGCGCAGCTGGCCGCAACCGCCATCGACGTCCTGCCCCGCCGACTGGCGCAGCTTGGTCAGGATGCCGCGCTGATGCAGCCGGCGCGCCAACGCGACCGCCTGCTCCGGACCCGGCCGTTGATACGGCAGGCCTTCGACCGTGTTGTAGGGAATCAGGTTGAGGATCGCGTGCTTGCCGTGCAGCAGCCGCACCAGGCCTTCGACTTCTTCCTCGCCGTCGTTGATGCCAGCCAGCAAGGTCCACTGGTACTGGATCGGATAGCCGCTGGCGCGCGCATAGGACTCGCCCGCCTCGATCAGGTCTTCCGGGGAGATGCGCGGGGCACGCGGCAGCAGCTGGGCACGCAGGTCGGCGCGCGTGCTGTGCAGCGAAAGCGCCAGTGCCGGCTTCACGCGCCCCAGAGGCAGCGCCTCGAAGACGCGCGGGTCGCCGACCGTCGAGAAGACCAGGTTCTTGTGTCCGATATTGCCCGCCGTGCCCAGCAGGTCGATGGCCTCCAGCACGTTGTCCAGGTTATGGGCCGGCTCGCCCATGCCCATGAACACCACGCGCTTGACCGGGCGGCGGGTGCGCGCCAGCACCACCTGGGCCACGATCTCGGCGCTGCCCAGTTGCCGGATCAGGCCGGTCGTGCCGGTCATGCAGAACACGCAGCCTACGGCGCAGCCGACCTGGGTGGAGACGCACAGGGCCGGGGCGCGCCCGGGTGGCAGCAGCACGCTCTCGACCAGCTGGCCATCGGCCAGCGCCACCACCAGGCGCAACGAGCCGTCCTCGCCCGGATGTTCGGAGACCCGCGTGACCAGGCCGGCCAACTCGCGTTCGAGTTCCGGCAGGGCCGTGCGCAAGCGGGTCGGCAGGAAGTTTTCGATCGGCCGGCTGCCGTGGTCCTGCGGCAGGGCCTGCGACCACAGGCGCAGCACGCGGTGTTCGTGGCGGGGGTTGGCGCCGAGCGCCTGCAGGCGGTCTCGCAAGGTTTGGATGCGCATGTCAGTTCAGCTGACCAGAAAGGTGCTACTCCCTCAGTCCAAAAATCTTCTTGAATGTCGTGTGCTTGGCTTGCCGCCAGGTCCCAGTCAGGTCCTGATTGTTTTCCAAAGCAGCATAAATCTCGCGCACCAAATCGTTATCCACCACCTTGGCTGTAAGAAGCTTGGCCAGCAGTTCATAGCCATGCCAGACCTTCAGCCCTGTCTCCGCTGCCAGGGTATGCATACCGAGATCATCGGTCACCACAATGGCTCCTTTGACTTGTCCGTATGCCAACAGCCAGCAATCCGTAAAGCCCGGTGGTGACCGACCGTTCGATGTGTATTGCTGCACGTCCATCTGCACCGTACCAAGCAAGACGTCTTGTACCAGCCGCATGTCTTCTTTCTCGGCTGTCGTGAGACGCACCTGCTTGGCCAAACGCTCTTCCGCGAACTCGGCCGCATCGAACCAAGGGTTCAGAAATTTCAGCCTGGCATTGCGATGCACCTCGTCTTCCACCGCCTTGAGGATAACCAGCACATATGGCACCTGCCCAAACTGCCTTCCCACCGCTGGCCGGATGCGCTTTGCCAGCCGTAAGTAGGTATTGGTGTCCAGCAGGACCTGGGTGGTCACCTGGCCAGTTCCTTATGCAGGGCAACGGCATCCTGCATCGGGATATCCATGACCTGCTGCAGGTAACCAGGACCGGTTCCCTGCTGAGTGACCATGCGGCGCATGGCTTGAAAGACTGGGCTCTTGAACTGCTTTTCCGCTGCCGCGATAAAGACCAAAGGCTCCGGAGGCAAAGGGGCAAACAACAGCTCACTCACCAGCCTGCCGCGCTGCGCATTGCGCATGGCATGTACTTCTACCGCCTCATGCTTCAAGGGCGACAAGCCGTGTGCACGGGCAAACCGGTTGGTTTCCTCGAAAACACTGAACAGCGAAATGCCATGCTCGGCCGCAAATTCCTGCAACACCCTGGACTCATGGGTTTTGTTCCGCCCGGACACCTGCTCGTAAACCGTGCGGGCCAACTCCATCGGGAACAACAGGGCGCCTGCAAACGCATCGGCAAAGTCTTCCCCTTCCTCCTTGCCCGCCAACTCGGGGGTGTACACGTGCGCCAGTTCGTGCGCCATCCAGAACTTGAAGTCCTCCAGATAGGTATCGAGGTTAAGAAGGATGAAAGTCGCCCGCTCCTGCGGCAGCAGAATGTGCAGCGCATTCTTGTGACTCTTCTGCGTGCCCCACATCACCGGAACCACCACCGCCCCGTTGTCCACAAACTCGCCCAGCAGAGCCTCGTAATGCAAGACGGCGCCCTGCGTCAGCCCCAGCGTCGAACGCACCTGCGCCACCACGGCCTGCAGGGCCTTGTATTCGGTACTCGGGTTCGGCACCTGGCGCCGCAGTTGCGGCAAGGTCGGCAAAAATGGCACCAGGGCCTTGAGCAAAGCCCCCATCGCCATGGCCTTGCTGATGTGCTCGTCCGTGGTCTTGGCTCCGCCTTTCTTGCGGAAAGCCACCACCGGCTGTTCAGCCTGCGGCATCTGCACCAGGTCGGCAAAGCCCAGCTTGAGCGTGGTTGCCAGCTTGAGCAGCTTGTCTGGACGAGGGAAATCCGTTCCCTTCATCCAGTTGGTGATTGCCTGTCCCGTCACCCCCAGCTGAGCCGCCAGGTCTTTCTGAGTCCACCCCCGTGCCTGAAGGGCCGTCTTGATGTTGGTGCTGTGGATAACTTTTTGCATAAGCAGTGAATTATCGGTGCAAAAACATCGAAATCAAGTTTAATCAAGCTCGATGTGGGGGCTTTCCGCCGCATTTTTCTACGTCTGTTGCACCCATGCCTCGGCCCAGGCGCCCACCATGCAGGGAGCAGCGGCATGAAGGTTTCGGCCTAAGACATCCGCCGCAAGCGCTCCTCAAAGCGCTGCCGCGTGTCTGGCCGGGTGAAATCCACCCGCATCAACCCTCGCGCATCCAGGTCCAGCCACAGCTGCAACGCGGACTCCACGCCGAACTGATTGCGCTCCGGGTCCATGCCCTTCAGCAGGGCATCGGGCTCCAGCAACCAGTCATCCACCTCCACCCGACGTGCCCGGGCATAAAGCGTCTCCAGGTCCTGTACCGTGAGCAGGTCTTTCGCCTCAAACAGCTTGGCCACACACCCCGGCTCGCAGGCGCGCCCAGCCACCCAGGCCTTCCGGCGCAGCAGCTGAGCCAGCAAGGCCGCCGTGCTGACCCGCGCTTTCCAATAGCTCAGCGGCCCGGCATCGATGTAGTGGCGTCGGTAGATCACTTCCTCATTCAACTCGCCTAGGGCCTGTTAACACAAACCACGAAGGCCATCTGCCACGAGCACGAAGCTGAGAAAGCCAAGAAACATTGCATCGAGTTTCTCGAACCGAGAGAAGATGCGTCGGTAGCCCTTGAGCCGCCT
>NZ_BAAGWN010000036.1:0-31507 GCF_054780335.1 Curvibacter fontanus | reverse complement strand
TTTCCTGTTCATTCGTCAACACAATCGCCGGGGCAACTCGCAATTTTTGGCTCCAACGCAAACCGTAGTAGAGCATTGGAGGTTGGCCATCCATTTAAGTTCACTCAAGAATCAAACACTACACTAGCTGCCTTGACGACGTGTCGCCCGCGCCGCCAGCCCCACCAGCAAGAGCACCGGCAGGCCCAGCAAGGCGGTGGCGACGAAGAAATGGCCATAGCCGTAAGCATCCACATAGTGGCCCGAGAAGCCGGCGATGAACTTGGGGGCGAGCAGCATCATGGAGCTGAACAGCGCGTACTGCGTGGCCGAGTAGCTGATGTTGGTCAGGCTGGAGAGGTAGGCGATGAAGGCGGCCGAGGCGATGCCGCTGGAGAGGTTGTCGGCCGAGATCACAAAAACCAGCGCCGTGACATCGTGGCCCCGGGTCCCCAGCCAGGCGAACAGCAGGTTGCTGGCCGCGCTGAGCAGGGCGCCCAGCATGAGCACGCGCATCACACCCAGGCGCATGGCCAGCACGCCGCCCAGGAAGGCGCCCACCAGGGTCATGATCACGCCGTAGACCTTGGTCACGGCCGCCACCTCGTCCTTGGTGTAGCCCATGTCCACGTAAAAGGGGTTGGCCATGATGCCCATGACCACGTCGCTGATACGGTAGACCGCGATCAGGCCCAGGATCAGGGCGGCCTGCCACTGGTAGCGGCGCAGGAAATCGGCAAAGGGTTCGACCAGTGCACCCTGCAGCCATTCGCCCGGGCCGCGCGCAGGCGGCAGTTCGTGGCGCATCGGTTCGCGCGAGAACAGCACCGTCAGCACGCCGGGCAGCATGCTGGCGGCCATGACCAGGTAGGCGGTTTCCCAGGCGGTGTTCTGGTAGCCGGTCACGTTGACCTCGGCGCGCGCGGCCAGCCACAGTACGCCGGCGCCGGCCCAGATCATGGCCACGCGGTAGCCGGTCTGGTAGGCCGCCGCCAGCGCGGCCTGGCGCTCGGCCCCGGCCGATTCGATGCGGAAGGCGTCCAGCGCAATGTCCTGCGTGGCCGAGGCGAAAGCCACGGCCAGCGCGCACCAGACCACGGCTTGCAGGCCGTTTTGCGGATTGCTCAGGGCCATGCCCACCAGCCCGGCCATGATGGCCCCCTGCGAGAGCAGCAACCAGCTGCGCCGCAGGCCCAGCCAGCGGGTCAGGCCGGGCAGGGGCAGGCGGTCGACCAGCGGGGCCCAGGCCCACTTGAAGGCGTAGGCCAGGCCGACCCAGCTGAGTTCGCCGATGGTGCCGCGGTCCACGCCGGCCTCGCGCAGGCGAAAGCTCAGCGTGCCCAGCACCAGCAGCAGGGGCAGGCCGGCGGCAAAGCCCAGGGCCAGCATGCGCAGGGTGGCGGGTTCGAGGTAGACGCGCAGGGTGGCGCCCCAGCTGGGCTTGAGTTGGGCCGTTTCGGGCGCACTTGGTGTCATGCGGGAATAATAAGCGCTGCCCCCGGCTCACCCATCCCATGACCGAAACAAAACGACGATCTCTTGTGGCCTGGCTGGCCCTGCTGCTGACAGCCGCGTTGCTGGCGGCTTGCAACGAGCGTCCCGCGTCGCAGCGGGACGGCGTGGACGTGGGCAAGAACTCGGCTTTCACCAAGCTGGTGCCGGCCGAGCAAATCGAGAAAACGGCGGAACAGCAATACCTGCAGCTGCAGAAACAGGCCACCAGCAAACAGGCCCTGCTGCCCCGGGATCACCCGCAGGTCCAGCGCTTGCAGGGCATTGCCAGAAACATCATTCCGCACGCCCTGGCGTGGAATCCGCGTGCGCGGGACTGGAAATGGGCGGTCAGCCTGATCCGGTCGCCCCAGGTCAATGCCTTCTGCATGCCCGGCGGCAAGATCGCTTTCTACACCGGCATCCTCGACCAGTTGCAACTGACGGACGACGAGGTGGCCATGGTCATGGGCCATGAGATCGCGCACGCCTTGCGCGAGCATGCGCGCGAACGCATGGGCAAGGGCGCCGTGACCGAGGGCCTGGCGCGCGTGGGCGGCGCCGTGGTGGCCGCCTGGCTGGGCGTGGACCCACGCCTCACCGACGGCGCGGCGCGCGGCGGCGCCAGCCTGGCGAAACTCAGTTTCAGCCGCAGCGACGAGACGGAAGCGGACCTGGTGGGCATGGAATTGGCCGCGCGCGCGGGGTACGACCCCCGCGCCGGGGTGAGCCTGTGGCACAAGATGAGTGCGGCCAGCAAGGGCGCACCGCCGCAATGGCTGTCCACCCACCCTTCGGGCCAGGCCCGTATTGTCGAAATCGAGAAAAATCTGCCCAAGGTGCTGCCGCTGTATGAGCGGGCCCGTCGTGCAGGCGCGCGGCCATGAAAGCCGTCGAGGCTGGTTTCAGAAGCGATAGACCATGCCGACGGAAAAACTGGGCAGGTAAGCCAGGCCGCCGAGGGAGTCGTTCATCTTCTTTTTCTGTGCATCGACATCGGCCTGGGTGATGCCGTTGTAGCCGACCAGGTCGGTATCGATATCGGCCGTGAAAGAGCCGAGAGTGACGCCGACGTCGGCATAAAAGCCCAGGCCCTTGGTCGTGACATGGTGACCGTAGCCCAGGCCCAGATAGGCGGTGGTGCTCGGGTACTTCAGGTTCACGTTGAATTTCTTGCCCGTGGTGTCGGTCGTGACGCTGCCGATGGTGGTGTTGGGGCCGCCCACGCCATTCACGTTCAGCCTGGTGTCGTTGGCCGTGACGCCACCGACCAGGCGGAACCCGCCGCTGAAGGGAAACCAGTCGGCAAACAGACCGGCACGGCTGGACTTGAAGGTGGCGTCGTAGCGCACGCCGTTGTCGGTTCCGCTGGCACTGGCCGACAGACCGCCGGCGTATTCGCCGCGCAGGCCCCAACGGTTGCCTATGGGCTGAGCGTAACCCAGGGTATAGAGGCCGGGCAAGCCGAGGCCGCCATAAATGTCTTGCGCCTGAATATTGGCGCCAAAACCGGTCAAGAGAGCCAGGCTGAAAAGCTGTTTTTTCATAAGGAGAGGTCCCGAAGCTTGCGTACCGCGACAACGATTTTAAAACGGGTCGTGCCGTTTGAGGCGGCGGGTCGCTCAGTAACGGTAGATCAGGCCCAGCGACACGCTGGGCAGGTAACGAAAGCCCAGCCAGCCGTTGCTCTGCGTGCGCCACCCATCCATGTCCAGCGTGGCGTTGCTGCCCTGACCGCTGTCCGTCTCGCTGGGCAGGGCGCCCAATGAGACCCCCATGTCGGCGTAAAAGCCCAGGCCCTTGCCGGCCTGGCCCTGCTGGCCATAGCCCACCCCCACATAGGTGGAGGTGTTGGGGGATCGCGGACGCAGTTGGTAGGGGCTGCCGGCCGCAGTCGCCGTGTAGCCAAGCGGGTTGACCTGGGCGTTGCGTGTGTCGTTGAAGTTCAGGCCGCCGACCACACGAAAGCCGCTGCCGAAGGGGAACCAGTCGGCATAGAGGCTGGCGCGGTTGATGTCGGCCGGGAATCCGGCGTCCAGGCGGCTTTCAGGGCCCTTCCATTTCAGGCCGGGGCTGTAGTCACTGCGCAGGCCCCAGCTGCCGCCGACGGGCAGGCCGTGACCCAGGCTGTAGAGGCCCGGGTTGGCATAGGTGACTTGGGCCGGCGCCGGGCCGGCCGCTGCAGTAAAGAGGGCCAGCGCCAGCAGGCGGGCGCGCAGCGGATTCATGATGGTTGCTAAGTTTCAAACTGGATTTGATTATTGAGGAGATCGGCCTGGCGCGCCGTTTACTGAAGCGTGCGACAGGGTTTCTGTGCGCCCTGCCACATGAGAGGACGAGCGGTAGCGTGTGCTTACGTTCCGCCTACAAAAGGATTGGTCTGGCGCTCGCGGCCAAAGGTGCTTTCGGGGCCGTGGCCCGGGATGAAGACGGTATCGTTGCCCATGGGCCACAGTCGCTCCGTGATGCTGCGGATCAGGTCGGCGTGGTTGCCCTGGGGGAAATCGGTACGGCCGATGGAGCCGGCAAACAACACGTCGCCGACGAAAGCGCGCTGGGCTTCGGGAGAGTGGAAGACCACATGCCCGGGTGTGTGGCCCGGGCAATGGCGTACGCTGAGCGTGCTGTGGCCGATGCTCACGGTGTCGCCGTCCTTCAGCCAGCGGGTGGGCGTGAAGCGCTCCGACGGGGGGAAACGGAACATGCGGCTCTGCTCGGCCAGCTGGTCGATCCAGAACTGGTCGCCGGGATGGGGGCCGATGATGGGCAACTGGAGCAGGCGGGCGAGTTCGGCCGTGCCGCCGGCATGGTCGATGTGGGCATGGGTCAGCCAGATGGCCTTGAGCGTGAGGCCCAGGCGCACCACTTCGGCCGTGATGCGCGGCAGGTCACCGCCCGGGTCGATGACGGCGGCCTCCATAGTTGCGTCGCACCAGACGATGGAGCAATTCTGTTCAAAGGCGGTCACGGGAACGGTCTGGTACTTGAGCATGGCCAGGAAAAAAGGGGGTGAAAGAGACGTTGAAAGCCGCATTTTGCACGGCGACGTCACGTTATGCCGGCAAAATGCGACCCATGAATGCGAATGCCCCCGCCGAACCCCCCCGCCTGCTGCCAGCCGATGACGGCCAACGCGCCATGCTGCACAACGAGGTGCACGCCCGCCCTTCGGCGCGTATCCGCCTGCCGGCCCTGGTGATCTATGTGGCCGTGCTCAACGAGGGCATCAGCCGCGAGCAGGAGTGCGAGCACCTGCGCCGCCTGCCCGGCCAGCAGGACCTGATGCCGGAACGCCTGCAGGGCAACTTCCTGCGCCTGCGTTTCGAGGGTTACACCGTCAAGTGGGAGCGCCACACCGAGTTCACGCGTTACTCCATCGTGCAGCCGCTGCCCAAGCATGCGTGGCTGGACGCCAGCGACCCGGAGCTGCTGACCTCGCTGGTGGTGGCGCCCCAGTGGCTGCGCGAGATTCCGGGGCGCACCATCGCGGCCATCAAGCTGGCCATGGTGCATGGTGAGGTGTCGCCACCGGACAGCAGCCTGGTGCAGGCGCGTCGCTGGTTCGGTGACCACCCGGTGGTGGCTTCGGTCATGGGCAACAACGGCCATTCCCTGGCCGTGACCGATTTCCAGCTGCGCGACAGCGGCTTCGAACGCCTGCTGGTGATCGCGCCGCCCGGAACCTCGGAAACGCGGGCCGGCCGCGTTTCGCAGCGCCTGCTGGAACTCGAGACCTACCGCCTCATGGCCCTGCGCGGCCTGCCCGTGGCCAAGGGCCTGGGGCCCATGCTGACGCAAGCCGAGGGGCAGCTGGCCGGCATCACGGCGAGTCTGGAAAACAAGCAGGCCTCGGAGCAGGAGCTGCTGGACACCCTGATCGCGCTGGCCGCGCGCGTGGAACGCGCCACCGCCGAGCACGACTACCGTTTCTCGGCCACACGGGCTTATGACACCCTGGTGGGCCAGCGCCTGGCCGAGTTGCGTGAGCAGCCGGTGCCCGGCACCCAGACCCTGGGCGAGTTTCTGCAGCGCCGCCTTTCTCCGGCCATGGCCACGGTGGTGGCCACGTCGCAGCGCCTGATCTCCCTGTCCGAACGCGTCTCGCGCGCCAGCGCCCTGCTGCGCACGCGGGTGGACATTGCCACCGAGGCGCAGAACCAGCAGTTGCTGGAAAAGCTCACGCGCGGGCAGGAACTGCAGCTGCGCCTGCAGTCCACGGTGGAAGGCCTGTCCATCGCGGCCATTTCCTACTACGTGGTCAGTCTCCTGCTTTATGGGGCCAAGGCCGCCAAGGCTGCCGGCGCGCCGCTCAACCCCGAGATCGCCGTGGGGGCGCTGATCCCGCTGGTCTTGTGGGCGGTGTGGCGCACCACGCGCCGCATCCACGCCAGACTCAACGTCGACCACTGAAGCCCGGGCTCACAGCAGGGCTTCGTAGCCGATGGTCAGCGGCGCGTGGTCGCTGAACTTCTCGCCCTTGTAGATGGATTCGCTGCGCGCCCGCTCGGCCAAGGCCGGCGTGGCCAGCTGGTAGTCGATGCGCCAGCCCACGTTCTTGGCGTAGGCCTGGCCGCGGTTGCTCCACCAGGTGTAAGCCGCGTCGGTGGTCTCGGGCTGCAGGCGGCGGTAGACGTCGACCAGGCCGCCTTCGTCCAGCAGCCTGGTCATCCAGGCGCGCTCCTCGGGCAGGAAACCCGAATTCTTGAGATTGCCCTTCCAGTTCTTGAGGTCCATTTCCTTGTGCGCGATGTTGACGTCGCCGGTGAGGATGAACTCGCGTTGTTTCCTGAGCTTTTGCAGGTGCGGGTAGATCTGGTCCAGGAAGCGGAACTTGGCCTCCTGCCGCTCTTCGCCCGAGGAACCGCTGGGGAAGTAGCAGCTGATCAGCGACAGCTTGCGTTGCGGGGTGTCGAAGCGCAGTTCCACATAACGGCCTTCGGCGTCGAATTCGGGTGAACCGTAGCCGATGCGCACATCGCTCGGTTCGTGCCGGGTGTAGAGCCCCACGCCCGAGTAGCCCTTTTTCTCGGCGTAGTGGAAGTAGCCGCGCAGGCCGGCGAGTTCCTCGAAGCGCCCGGCCACGTCGTTCGCCTGGGCCTTGACCTCCTGCACCCCCATACAATCCGGACGAGTCTGGTCCAGCCAGGCCTCCAGCCCCTTGCTGGTGGCCGAGCGTATGCCGTTGAGGTTGAGGCTGACGAGTTTGAACAAGGAATTTCCCATGGCGGACGGTGTGGTGAGCGGGCAGGACAGCCTGGCCCAGGATTTCGTGGCTTTTGCGGTCGAATGCGGCGTGCTGCGTTTCGGCGAATTCAAGACCAAGGCCGGCCGACTCTCCCCCTATTTTTTCAATGCGGGCCTGTTCGACGACGGCGCCAAGCTGGGCCGGCTGGCCGAATTCTATGCGCGCCGCCTGATCGCCTCCGGCATCGCGTTCGACATGATCTTCGGCCCGGCCTACAAGGGCATCCCCCTGGGCGCGGCCCTGGCCGTGGAGCTGGCGCGGCACGGGGGCAACGTGCCTTTTGCCTACAACCGCAAGGAAACCAAGGACCACGGCGAAGGCGGCGCCCTGGTCGGCGCACCGCTCAAGGGCCGGGTTCTCGTCGTCGACGACGTCATGTCCGCCGGCACCGCCGCGCGCGAGTCCATCGCCCTGATCGAGGCCGCGGGCGCCACGCCCCATGGGGTGGTGATCGCCCTGGACCGGCAGGAAATGGCCACCGAAAACGGGCAGGACGTGCCCTACAGTGCCGTGCAATACGTACGAAATCGCTTGGGATTGCAGGTGGCCGCCATTGCGAAGCTGGCCGATTTGTTGCAGTATCTGGAGCACAACAGCAAAGATGGCCTGGCCGCCGACCACGCGCGCGTGCTGGCTTATCGACAACGCTACGGCGTCCAGGATGGATCAACATGAAGCGATGGGCAGGGATGGTGGCGGTGGGCATGCTGCTCGCGGGCGGCGCGCTGCAGGCGTACGCGCAGGCCAGCGTCGAAGGCGGCATTTACAGTTGCGTCGATGCCAAGGGGCGCAAGCTCACGTCCGACCGCCCCATCAGTGAATGCGCCGACCGCGAGCAAAGGCTGCTCAACCCCAGTGGCACGGTGCGCGCCATCATTCCCCCCACCCTGACCGGGCCCGAGCGCGCCGCGCTGGAGGCCAGAAAACGCCGTGAAGCCGAGGAGCAGGCGCGCCAGGCCGAGGAAAAACGGCGCGAGCGCGCCCTGCTGGTGCGTTATCCCAGCCGTTCCGTGCATGACAAGGAGCGCTCCGAAGCCCTGACCCAGATCAGCGTGGTGCGCCAGGCCGCCACGAACCGCGTCCGGGAACTGCAACGCCAGCGCAAGGAGCTGGACACCGAGCTGGAGTTCTACGCCAAGGACCCGAGCAAGGTGCCGCCTTCGCTGCAGCGCCTGGTCGACGAGAACGAAAAGAGCACCGCCGTGCAGGAGCGCTTCATCGCCGACCAGGAGGCCGAGATGGCCCGCCTGAACGCCCGTTTCGACGAAGAGCTCGGCCGCCTGCAGCCGCTCTGGACACAGGCCGGCGCCTCGCCCAACTGAGGGCCGGACCGGCCGCTCAGGCCAGCTTGCTGCGCAACAGATCGTTGACCTGCTGCGGATTGGCCTTGCCCTTGCTGGCTTTCATGACCTGGCCCACCAGCGCGTTGAAGGCCTTGTCCTTGCCGGCCTTGAACTGCGCGACGTTGTCAGCGTTGGCCGCGATCACCTCGTCGATGATTTTCTCCAGCGCGCCGGAGTCGTTCATCTGTCTCAGGCCCTTGGTCTCGATGAGGGCGTCCACTTTGTCGGTGAGGCTAATCGCCTCAGTGATTGAGACGTTGATGACACGGCCGCCACTCGCGCTCCACTCAACACTTGCCCACATCTCTTCGAACAGTTGTCGTGCAGCATTGTTGGAAATCGTGCCGTCTGCAATGCGAGAAATCAACGCGGCGAGTTCCAAGGGATGGACCTTGACTCGCTCGAAAGTGCCTTCTTCGGAGTTCAGGCGCCGCGACACCTCGCCCATGATCCAGTTGCTGGCCAGTTTGGGCTGTTTGCAGGCCTGGGCCGTCGCCTCGAAATAGGCCGCCATGGCCTTGCTCTGCGTGAGCGTGGTGGCGTCGTACTCGGGCAGGCCGTAGTCGGTCACGAAACGCGCGGCCATGGCGCGCGGCAGTTCGGGCAGTTCACTGCGTACGCGTTCGATCCATTCCGATTCGATCACCAGTGGCGGCAGGTCCGGGTCGGGGAAGTAGCGGTAGTCGGCCGCGTCCTCCTTGGTCCGCATGGCGCGGGTCTCACCCGTGTCGGGGTCGAAGAGCACGGTGGCCTGCTGGATGGCGTGGCCGTCCTCGATCTGCTCGATCTGCCAGCGCACCTCGTAGTCGATGGCCTGCTGCATGAACTTGAAGCTGTTCAGGTTCTTGATCTCGCGGCGTGTGCCCAGGGTCTGGTCGGGCTTGCGCACCGAGACGTTGGCGTCGCAGCGGAAGCTGCCTTCCTGCATATTGCCGTCGCAGATGCCGATCCAGGTGACGATCTTGTGCAGCTCCCTGGCGTAGGCCACGGCCTCTTCGCTGGAGCGCATGTCGGGCTCGGTCACGATCTCCAGCAGCGGGGTGCCCGCGCGGTTCAGGTCGATGCCTGATTGGCCGATGAAGTCCTCGTGCAGCGACTTGCCCGCGTCTTCTTCCAGGTGGGCGCGCACCAGGCGCACGGTCTTCTTCTCTTGAGCCAGTCCTGAGCCTGTCGAAGGGCCGAGGTAAAAGCTGATTTCGCCACCCTGCACCACCGGGATCTCGAACTGGCTGATCTGGTAGCCCTTGGGCAGGTCGGGGTAGAAATAGTTCTTGCGCGCAAAGATGCTGCGCGGCGCGATGTGGGAGCCGATGGCCAGACCGAACTCGATGGCGCGTTCGACCGCGCCGCGGTTCATGACCGGCAGGGTGCCCGGCAGGGCCAGGTCCACGGCGCAGGCCTGGGTGTTGGGTTCGGCGCCGAAGGCGACCGAAGCGCGGCTGAAGATCTTGCTCTGGGTGGAGAGCTGGGCATGCGTCTCGAAGCCGATCACGACTTCGTAGCCCTGGACGAGTTTGCTGGTCATCTCAAAAGCCCTCCGGGGTGCGGAGGTGGAAGTCGGTGGCCTGCTGGTAGCGATGTGCCACGTTGAGCAGTTTCGCCTCCTGCAGGACGTTGCCGATCAGCTGCAGGCCCACGGGCATGTTGTTCGCGCCGAAGCCCACGGGCAGGCTCATGCCCGGCAGGCCGGCCAGCGAGGCGGGCAGGGTGTAGATGTCGGCCAGGTAGGCGGCGACCGGGTCGTCGGTCTTGTCGCCCAGGGCCCAGGCCACGGTGGGCGCCACCGGGCCGGCGATCACGTCGCACTGCTTGAACGCCCGCTGGAAATCGTCGGCGATCAGGCGGCGTATCTTCTGCGCCTGCAGGTAGTAGGCGTCGTAATAACCGTGGCTCAGCACATAGGTGCCCACCATGATGCGGCGCTTGACCTCGTCGCCGAAACCTTCGGCGCGGGTCTTCTTGTACATCTCGAGCAGGTCGGCGTAGTCCTTCGCCCGGTGGCCGAACTTCACGCCGTCGAAGCGCGAGAGGTTGGAGCTGGCCTCGGCCGGGGCGATGATGTAGTAGACCGGGATCGCGAGCTCGGTGCGTGGCAGCGAGATCTCGACGAGTTTCGCTCCGAGCTTCTCGTATTCCTTGAGTGCCGCGTCAAGGGCCGCACGCACGTCGGCGGCCAGGCCGGGGCCGAAAAACTCCTTGGGGAGGCCGATGCGCAGGCCGTCGAGCTTGTCGTTCAGGCCGCGGCTGTAGTCCTCAGCGGGCACGTCCAGCGAGGTCGAGTCGCGGTCCGGGTCCGGGCCGCAGAGGGCCGAGAGCAGCAGGGCGCAGTCGGAGGCAGAGCGGGCCATGGGGCCGGCCTGGTCCAGGCTGGAGGCGTAGGCAATCATGCCGTAGCGGCTCGCGCGGCCGTAGGTGGGCTTGATGCCCGTGATGCCGCAGAAAGAGGCGGGCTGGCGGATCGAACCGCCGGTGTCGGTGCCGGTGGCTGCGGGCGCCAGGCGTGCGGCCACGGCGGCGGCGCTGCCACCCGAGGAGCCGCCGGACGTGCGGCTCTTGTCCCAGGGGTTGCGCACCGGGGTCGGCGCGTTGTGGCCCACGGCCGGAACCGCCACGCTTTCGTTGGCCGAGCCCATGGCGAACTCGTCGCAGCTGAGCTTGCCCAGGGTCACCATGCCGGCACCGCCCGGCTGGCCGGGCGCTCCATTGCCCAGCCGCGCCACCACGGTGGCGTCGAAGGGCGAGCGGTAGCCGGCCAGGATCTTCGAGCCGGCGGTGGAGGGGAAATCCCGGGTGACGAAGATGTCCTTGTGCGCGATGGGCACGCCGGCCAGGGGGCCGGGCGTGCCGGCGGCCAGGGCCGCGTCAGCCGTGCGGGCCTGGGCCAGGGTGGTCTCTTCGTTCACGGCCAGGAAAGCCGAAAGGTCCTGGTGGCTCGACATGCGGGCCAGGAAATGCCGGGCCGTCTCGACGGCGGAGACCTTCCTCTCGCGCAGCTGGCGCGCGAGCTCGGTGAGGGAGAGCTGGTGCAGTTCGGACATCACTCGATCACCTTGGGGACCAGGAACAGGCCGCGCTCGACGGCCGGGGCGCTTTGCTGGTTGGCTTCCCGCTGGTTGGGCTCGCTGGCCGTGTCCTGGCGCAGGCGCAGGGCGGCCGCGCCGGTGACCGCAGCCATGGTGGGGTGGGCCAGGGGCTCGATGCCCGTGGTGTCGACGGCGCGCATCTGCTCGACGATGTCGAAGAAGCCGTTGATGCGCAGGCGCATGCGTTCGCTTTCGGCCGGGTGGAGCTCGAGGCGGGCCAGATTGGCGATGCGCGAGATGTCTGCAGGGGTCAGGGACATGGCAGGCAGGTTGAAACCGGGTGTAAGCCCGGGGGCCGAGGGGCCCCGGAACAGCGGGTTATACACAGGGGATAGGGTATTATCCCGCCTTTAGTAGCGCCCTTTCCTGTCCACAGGAATTGCGGTGCCGCGCACCGAGTCACAACCGCGCATCCTGCGCACCGGGCGACGGTCGAGCGAAGCTCGGTCGTGCCCTCAGAGAGGAACGAATAATGTTTGGAGCTTTCCGTCAGTATTTCTCCACTGACCTGGCCATCGACCTGGGCACGGCCAACACCCTGATCTACGTGCGCGACCGCGGCATCGTCCTGGACGAGCCCTCGGTGGTGGCGATCCGCCACGAAGGTGGTCCGCAGGGCAAGAAGACCATCCAGGCCGTGGGCCGCGAAGCCAAGGCCATGCTGGGCAAGGTTCCCGGCAACATCGAGGCCATCCGCCCGATGAAGGACGGCGTGATCGCCGACTTCACCGTCACCGAGCAGATGCTCAAGCAGTTCATCAAGATGGTCCACCCGCGCGGCGTGTTCAAGCCCAGCCCGCGCATCATCATCTGCGTGCCCTGCGGCTCGACCCAGGTCGAGCGCCGCGCCATCCGCGAGTCGGCCCTGGGCGCCGGCGCCAGCGACGTCTACCTGATCGAGGAACCCATGGCCGCGGCCATCGGCTCCGGCCTGCCCGTCTCGGAAGCCAGCGGCTCCATGGTCGTGGACATCGGCGGCGGCACCACCGAAGTGGGTGTGATCTCGCTCGGCGGCATGGTCTACAAGGGCTCGGTCCGCGTGGGCGGCGACAAGTTCGACGAGGCCATCATCAACTACATCCGCCGCAACTACGGCATGCTGATCGGCGAACCCACCGCCGAGGCGATCAAGAAGAACATCGGCTCGGCCTTCCCCGGCAGCGAGGTGCGCGAGATGGAAGTGCGCGGCCGCAACCTGTCCGAAGGCGTGCCGCGCAGCTTCACGATTTCCTCCAACGAGATCCTGGAAGCGCTGACCGACCCGCTCAACAACATCGTCTCGGCCGTCAAGAACGCGCTGGAGCAGACCCCGCCCGAACTCGGCGCCGACATTGCCGACCGCGGCATGATGCTGACCGGCGGCGGCGCCCTGCTGCGCGACCTGGACCGCCTGCTGTCCGAGGAGACCGGTCTGCCGGTGCTGGTGGCCGAGGACCCGCTGACCTGCGTGGTGCGCGGCTGCGGCATCGCACTCGAACGCATGGACCGTCTGGGCGCCATCTTCACGAACGAATAAGCGGCAGGTACAGCGATGCCTTTCGGTACGCTGGAAAGAACTCCCCCACCCTTTTTCCGGCAGGGCGCTTCGGCTCTGTCCAAGCTCATGCTGTTCAGCGCCATGGCGCTGTTCCTCATGGTGGCCGACACACGCTTCCAGCTGACGGGGCCCGTGCGCATGACCATTGCCTCGGTGCTTTATCCCGTGCAGTGGGCCCTGCTGCAGCCGGTGAGCTGGGCCCGTGACGGTTTTCGCCAGGTGCAGTCGCTGCGCAGTGCGCAGGACGACGCCTCCACCCTGCGTGAGCAATTGCGCCTGCAGTCGCCGCGCGTGCAGCAGTTCGACCAGCTGGCCCAGGAGAACGAACGTCTGCGCCAGCTGCTGGAGCTGCGCCAGCGCATGCCCACGCCGGGCCTGGCCGCGCAGGTGCTCTACGACGCGGCCGATCCCTATGCCCACAAGGTCATCATCGACAAGGGCCTGATCCATGGCGTGAGCGCAGGCTCCCCGGTGCTGGACGAGTCCGGCGTGCTGGGCCAGGTGACCCGGGTCTACCCCTCGCTGAGCGAGGTGACGCTGGTGATCGACGCCGACCAGGCCATCCCCGTGCTCAACATTCGCACCGGCGTGCGCGCCGTGGCCTTTGGTGACCCCAGCCTGCACGGCGGGGCCCTGGAGTTGCGCTACATGGGCAGCAATGCCGACGTGCAGCCCGGTGACATCCTGACCACCAGCGGCATCGACGGCGTGTTCCCGCCGGGCCTGCCGGTGGCGCGCGTCGAGAAGGTCGAGCGCCGCGTGGAACTGCCCTTCGCCCTCATCTATTGCGTGCCGCAGGCCCGCGTGGCCGGCGCCTCGCAGGTGCTGGTGCTGCCCACCCTGGTGGGCCAGCAGCCCGC
Source organism: Curvibacter fontanus (assembly GCF_054780335.1). Classification (NCBI taxonomy): domain Bacteria; kingdom Pseudomonadati; phylum Pseudomonadota; class Betaproteobacteria; order Burkholderiales; family Comamonadaceae; genus Curvibacter; species Curvibacter fontanus. The sequence goes on along the minus strand of NZ_BAAGWN010000036.1, from coordinate 17,969 downwards.
TCGGCCTCCGCAGGACAAGGCCCAGCTCCTTGCGAAACCGGCCAAGAAGGACAGCGGCAAAGGGGGGCAGAAATGATCATGCGCCCCGGCCAGCAACTGCTGCTGCCTGCCAACCCGCTGTTCATCTGGGGCAGCCTGCTGGGCGCCTTCGGCCTCAACCTGCTCTTCAACATCGCGCTCTGGGGGCGTGTGGCCTGGGCGCCGGACCTGCTGGCCCTGACCCTGGTCTTCTGGGGCGTGCACCAGCCGCAGCGCATCGGCATCGGCGCCGCCTTCGTGTTCGGCCTGCTGATGGACGTGCACCAGGGCAGCGTGCTGGGACAGCACGCCCTGTCCTACGCGGTGCTGAATTTCCTGGCCATCGCCATCCATCGCCGGCTCCTGTGGTTCACGCTGGCCTCGCAGGCGCTGCACGTTCTGCCCCTGCTCATTGCGGCCCATGCGGTGGCCCTGGCCGTGCGCCTGATGGTAGGCGGCAATTTCCCCGGTTTTGCCCTCCTGCTGGCGCCGCTGATCGAGGCGCTGCTGTGGCCGCTGGCTTCCCTCCTCTTGCTGCTGCCGCAGCGGCGCGCGCCAGATCCCGACGCCAACCGGCCGCTGTAACATGGCCCCCACGCTTGTCACTGCGTGTACTGCGCTGCCCCCTGAGCAGGTCTGTCCTGCGCTTCGCTTGAGCACGGGGCTGGTTCGCCTTAGGGCGGCCCGGCGGCGAACCGGTTAGCTACTTATCCGTCCTGGCACCATGACCGAACTGCGCAACGTCGAAGCCGACCTGCATCGCTTCCGTGCGCGTGTGCTGGTCGTCTCGCTGCTGGTCTTCGCCTGTTTCCTGATCCTCCTCTTCCGCCTGGTCTATCTGCAGGTGGTGCGCCATGCCGAGCTGCAGGAACGGGCCGAGATCAACCGCACCACGGTCGTGCCCCTGGTGCCCACGCGCGGCCTGATCCTGGACCGCAACGGCATCCCCCTGGCGACGAACTACTCGGCCTACACGCTGGAGATCACGCCGGCCCAGGTGGACAACCTGGAGCGCACCATCAACGAGCTGGCCGATCTGGTGGACATCACGCCGCGCGACCGGCGCCGTTTCCGCAAGCTGATGGAAGAAACCAAGGGCGTCGAGTCCCTGCCCATCCGCACCCGCCTCTCCGACGAGGAGGTGGCGCGTTTTGCGGTGCAGCGCTACCGCTTCAGCGGCGTGGACATCCGCGCGCGCCTGTTCCGCAACTACCCCTGGGGTGAACTCGGCAGCCATGTGGTGGGTTACATCGGCCGCATCAACCCGGCCGAGAAGAAGGAGCAGGAGGAGTGGGACGACGAGGACCAGGCCAACTACCGCGGCACCGACTACATCGGCAAGCTCGGCGTGGAGCAGAGCTTCGAAAAGCACCTGCACGGCATCACCGGCTTCGAGCGTGTGGAGACCTCGGCCGGCGGGCGCGCCGTGCGCAAGCTCGCGAGCAGTTCGGCCAAACCCGGCAACAACGTGGTGCTGTCCATCGACATCAAGCTGCAGAACCTGATCGAGGAGATGTTCGGCCAGCGCCGTGGCGCGCTGGTGGCGCTGGATCCCACCAATGGCGAGATTCTGGCCTTCGTGAGCAAGCCGACCTTCGATCCCAACATGTTCGTCGAAGGCATCGACTCCGAATCCTGGCAGGCGCTCAACGAATCGATCGAGAAGCCCCTGCTGAACCGGGCCCTGCGCGGCACCTACCCGCCGGGCTCGACCTACAAGCCCTTCATGGCCATGGCGGCGCTGGAGACCGGCAAGCGCTCGCCCAGCACCATCATCTACGACGGGGGTTCCTGGACCTTCGGTGACCACACCTTCCGCAGCCACGGCGACGGCGGCCTGGGGCCGGTGGACATGCACCGCAGCATCGTCAAATCCAGCAATGTCTATTACTACTCCCTGGCCAACGACCTGGGTGTGGACGTCATCCACGATTTCATGAAGCCCCTGGGTTTCGGCCAGCTCACCGGCATCGACATCCAGGGCGAGGTGCGCGGCGTCCTGCCCAGCCAGGAGTGGAAGCGCCGCACCTACAAGCGGCCCGAACAGAAGAAGTGGTACGCCGGCGAGACCATTTCACTGGGCATCGGCCAGGGGTACAACACCTTCACCATGCTGCAGCTGGCCACGGCCACGGGCGCGCTGGCCAACAACGGGATCAAGTACACGCCCCATCTGGTCATCGGGACGCAGGATGCCGGCAGCCAGGTGACGCAGGACGTGGCCAAGAAGCCGCCCGAGGACCTGCACTACGGGCAGCAGAATCTCGCCATCGTGCGCCGGGCGCTGGCGGCCGTGACGCAGGAGGGCACCTCGGCGCGTTCCTTCATCGGCGCCAGGTACCTCAGCGCGGGCAAGACCGGCACGGCGCAGGCGGTGACCATAGGCCAGAAGGAAAAGTACGACGCGCGCAAGATGGAAGAGCACCAGCGTGACCACGCGCTGTACATGGCTTTTGCGCCGGTGGACGATCCCAAGATCGCTTTGGCGGTGATTGTCGAGAACGCCGGTTTCGGCGCCGAGCATGCCGCCCCCATGGCGCGGCGCGTCTTCGACTACTGGCTGCTGGGCCAGTACCCGAGCGAGGAAGACCTGGCCGCCGTCAAGCAGGGCCGCGCGGCCTTCCCGATCGGCAAGCCGCGCCTGGCGGCCGAGGTGGCCTGGCCGCCCAAGGGCCGGGCCGGCGTGCTGGTGCCGGTCGAGCCCTGAGCCTGCTCAGACCTGGCGCAGGAAGGCGTCGTAGCCGGTCTTGAGGATCAGCGCGCTGACCACCACGATGAAGACGCCGCGCACGAAGCCGGCGCCGTGCTTGAGCGCCATGCGCGTGCCCAGCAGGCTGCCGACGACGTTGGCCAGGGCCAGGGCCAGCGCGAAATGCCACCAGACGTAACCCTTGAACGCGAACAGGATCAGCGCGGCCAGGTTGCTGCTGAGGTTGAGCAGCTTGGCGCTGGCCGAGGCGTGCAGGAAGTCATACCCCAGCCAGCGCACCAGCAGGAAGACAAAGAAGCTGCCGGTGCCCGGGCCGAAGAAGCCGTCGTAGAAGCCGATCACCCCGCCCACGCTGCCCGCGGCCAGCAGCTCCTGGCGGCCGGTGAAACGCGGCGCATGGTGGCGTCCCAGTTCCTTCTTCATCAGCGTGTAGGCCAGCACCCCGATCAGCACGGCCGGCAGCAGCCGGCGCAGGAAGTCCGGCGAGATCAGCGTGACCACCCAGGCCCCCGCCAGCGAACCGGCAAAGGACAGGCCCATGGCCGGCAGCAGGGCGCCCCAGCGCATTTCCACACGGCGCGCGTACTGCACCGAGGCAAAGGCCGTGCCCCAAACCGAGGCGGACTTGTTGGTGCCCAGCAGGGTGGCGGCGTGTGCCGTGGGGTAGGTGGCGAAGAGGGCCGGCAGCAGCACCAGGCCGCCACCGCCGACGACGGCATCGACAAAACCGGCCAGCAGCGAGGCCAGCGTGACAAGAAAAAATTCCATGAGAACCGGGAACTGCAAATAAAAAGGCACCGGGGTTAGCGGTGCCTGGTGAACGCCATCTGCTCTGGATGGTATCAATATTGTTGTTCGTGTGATCGAAAAGTCTTCCTCGGTTCCTCTCATGCGGCGCTCGTGGCGCGCTTGCGAGTGGGCGTAATTTAAGGCAGGGCAGGAGGTGCGGACATAGGGGTTTGCCCGGGCGTGCGGCAAGACCTTTCGCATGGTGGCATAGGTTTTGCTTGATCGGATCATAAACCACGGTTGGGAAGAAAAATGCACATCGTTGGACGCGTTGCCTCGGGCCTGTTGCTGCTTTGCCTGAGCTGGGATTTGTGGGCGCAGGTGCCACCGGAACCCGCAGCCAGTGCGCCGGTCATCGCCATCAGCCCTGCCGTGGTGGCCGAGACGGCGCCCGCGCCTGTGGCGCCTGTCGTGAGCCCGAGCCCGGCCCCCGCCGAACCACCGCTCACGCGGCCCGGCCTGGTGGCCGTGGACAGGATCAACGGGGCCGACACCGCCTGGATGATGACGTCCACCGCGCTCGTGCTGCTCATGACCCTGCCGGGCATCGCCCTGTTCTATGGCGGCCTGGTGCGCCGCAAGAGTGTCATCAACACCCTGGCCAGCGTGACGGCGATCGCCGCCCTGGTCAGCATCCTGTGGTTTGCCCTGGCCTATTCCCTGGCCTTCACGCCGGGCACAGAGTGGCTCGGTGGCCTGGGGCGCATCGGTTTTGCGGGGCTGGATTATCTGAAGGACGCCGGCAAGGTGGCGGTGAGCCATGTGGCGCCCAATGTCCCCGAGTCGGTGTACGCGATGTTCCAGCTGACCTTCGCCATCATCACCCCGGCCCTGATCGTGGGCGCCTTCGTCGAGCGCATGCGCTTCTCCGCCATGCTGTGGTTCATCGGCCTGTGGTCCGTGCTGGTCTACGCCCCCGTCGCGCACTGGGTCTGGGAGCCCGGTGGCTGGCTGGCCCAGATGGGTGTGCTGGACTTTGCGGGCGGCTCGGTGGTGCACATCAATGCCGGGGTGTCGGGGCTGATGTGCGCCTACTTCCTGGGCCCGCGCCGGAATTACGGCAAGGAAGCCTTCGAACCTTTTAATCTGGGCCTGACCATGGCCGGCGCCGGGCTGCTGTGGGTGGGCTGGTTCGGTTTCAACGCCGGTTCAGCCGTGGCGTCCGACGGGCGCGCGGGTCTGGCCATGGCGGTCACGCACATCGCCGCGGCCGCGGGTGCCCTGGCCTGGATGGCAGGTGAGTGGCTGGTGCGTCGGCGCCCCTCCCTGCTGGGTCTGTGCTCGGGCCTGGTCGCCGGCCTGGTGGCCATCACCCCGGCCGCAGGTTTCGTCACGCCGCGCAGCGCCGTGGTCATCGGCGCCGTCGCGGGCCTGGCCTGCTACTGGGGCGCCACCGGACTCAAGCGCGTGCTCAGCGCGGACGACTCCCTCGATGTGTTCGGCGTGCACGGCATCGGCGGCATCGTCGGCTCGCTCATGACGGGCCTGCTGGCCAGCAAGGTCATTTCGGACGTGGAGGGCAGCGTGATGGTGCAGCTGGTGGGGGTGGTCGCGGTGCTGGCCTACAGCGCCGTCGTCAGCGCCGTGCTCTTGCTGCTGATCAAGTCCACGCTGGGACTGCGTGTGGACGAGCAGGCCGAAACGGTGGGCCTGGACATCGCCCAGCACCGTGAGCACATGGGGAGCTAGGCGTCTTTCACACCGTTCGCATTGGAATCAACAGCAGGAGCAGGCCTTTTATGCTGGAGAGCGAAAAACTGGCGATCGCCGCCCACTTGCACGTCTTGCTGCGGCGCAAGACCGGCCGTGTCACGGACACGCAATGGATGGCCTCCAACACGGAGTACGCCAACGAGGTCGTGCGCTTCGCGCGCACCAGCGCCCAGGAGGACGGCCACCCGGACCTGGCCGAATGGGCCGACAAGCTGGAGGCCGCGCTGGCCCCGGGGGATCGGGGCCGCCGCAAGGGCGTCCCGGTTGCCTTCGTGGAGACGCTGACGCCGCCGCTGGGTGCAGGCGCCGCCGAGGCCGAGGCGCAGCGCTACGTGCGGGGCATACGCTGATGCCTTAGCCAGCAGCGTCGGCGATCATCCAGTGCGCCGCGCGCTCGGCGATCATCAAGGTGGGGGAGTTGGTGTTGCCGCTGGTGATGGTGGGCATGACACCCGCATCGGCCACGCGCAGGCCGCGGATGCCGCGCACGCGCAGCTGCGGGTCCACCACGGCCATGGGGTCGTCGGCCCGGCCCATGCGGGTGGTGCCCACGGGGTGGAAGATGGTGGTGGCGATGTCACCGGCCAGCCGCGCCAGGTCCGCGTCGCTCTGGTACTGCACACCGGGTTTCCACTCCTGCGGCTGGTACTTGGCCAGGGCGGGCTGCTCCACGATGCGGCGCGTGACACGCAGCGAGTCGGCCGCCACCTTGCGGTCTTCCTCGGTGCTCAGGTAGTTCGGCGCAATCGCCGGCGCGTCCTCGAAGCGCTGGCTGCGGATCCGGATGCTGCCGCGGCTCGTGGGGTTCAGGTTGCAGACGCTGGCCGTGAAGGCGTTGAAGCTGTGCAGCGGCTCACCGAAAGCGTCCAGTGACAGCGGCTGCACATGGTATTCGAGATTGGGCCAAGCCTGCGTCGGGTCGCTTTTCGTGAAAGCGCCGAGCTGGCTGGGGGCCATGCTCATGGGCCCGCTGCGCTTGATCGCGTACTGCAGACCGATCATGGCCTTGCCCCACAGGCTGTTCGTCATGGTGTTGAGCGTTTTCACGCCCTGCACCTTGTAGACCGAGCGGATCTGCAGATGGTCCTGCAGATTGGCGCCGACGCCGGGCAGCGCGTGTACCAGGGGCACGCCGTGCTGGCGCAGCAAGTCAGCGGGGCCTATGCCCGAGAGCTGCAGGATCTGCGTGGAGCCCACGCTGCCGGCCGCCAGCACCACCTCGTGCGTGGCGTTCACCGTCACCATCTCCTGGCCGGTCCAGACCTGCACGCCGGTGCACCGCTGGCCGCCGTCGGCTGCAGTCTCGACGATCAGGCGCGCCACCTGGGCCGAGGTCCAGAGTTCGAAGTTGGGGCGTCCGTAGCAGGTCGGGCGCAGGAAGGCCTTGGCCGTGTTCCAGCGCCAGCCCTTTTTCTGGTTGACCTCGAAATAACCCACGCCCTCGTTGTTGCCGCGGTTGAAGTCCGCGCTGGCGGGAATGCCGGCTTGCTGCGCGGCTTGCGCAAAGGCGTCCAGCACGTCCCAGCGCAGGCGTTGTTTCTCGATGCGCCATTCACCGCCGGTCTGGTGGTGGCGCATGAGCTTGCGGTAGAGATCGGCCGGCTGCTTCGTGGTGTCGAGCAGTTCGGTCGGCACGCCCCGGGTGCCGTGCAGGGCATCGGCCCCCTTGTGGTGATCCTCGTGGTGCTTGAAGTAGGGCAGTACGTGCTCCCAGCGCCAGCTGTCCTCGCCCGTGATCCGCGCCCAGTCGTCATAGTCGCGGGATTGTCCGCGCATGTAGATCATGCCGTTGATGCTGGAGCATCCGCCCAGGGTCTTGCCGCGCGGGTAACGCAGGCTGCGGCCGTTGAGCCCGGCGGCGGGCTCGGTGTTGTACAGCCAGTCGGTGCGCGGGTTGCCGATGCAGTGGAGGTAACCCACGGGGATGTGGATCCAGTGGTAGTCGTCCCGGCGCCCCGCCTCGATCAGTAGCACACGCTTGCTGGCGTCCATGCTCAGCCGGTTGGCCAGCAGGCAGCCGGCCGTGCCGGCGCCGATGATGATGTAGTCGAACGTTGTCTCGGACATAACCTGGTCTCCCAGCGTGTTCGAAGCAAAGCAACACACGCTGTGTTTCTAATCGGGGCCACCGCGGAACCGGCTTTGCCGGGCCGCCAGTGGCGTCCCCCTCCGGGGGAAGCCGGCCTCAGGGCCGGCTCAGGGGGGTCACTTACTCGTCGGCATCGCGAATTCGGCACCTTTGCCGATGCTCTCGGGCCAGCGCTGCATGATGGACTTTTGCTTGGTGTAGAAACGCACGCCTTCTTCGCCATAGGCGTGCATGTCGCCGAACAGCGAGCGCTTCCAGCCGCCAAAGCCGTGCCAGGCCATGGGCACGGGGATGGGCACGTTGATGCCCACCATACCCACCTGGATGCGGTGCGAGAACTCGCGCGCCACGTGGCCGTCGCGCGTGTAGCAGGACACGCCGTTGCCGAACTCATGGTCGTTGATCAGCTTCACGGCGGTGGCGAAGTCGGGCACGCGGACGCAGGACAGCACGGGGCCGAAGATCTCTTCCTTGTAGATCCTCATTTCGGGCGTCACGTGGTCGAACAGCGTGCCGCCGAGCCAGAAACCGTTGTCGCAGCCGGTGCCGGCAGCGGAGCCCTTGAAGCCGCGGCCATCGACCAGCAGCTTGGCGCCTTCCCTGGCGCCGTGCTCGATGTAGCCCGTGATGCGCTGGTGCGCGATAGCCGTCACGATGGGGCCCATCTCGGCGTCGAGCTCCATGCCGTTCTTGATCTTCAGCGCCTTGGTGCGTTCGACCAGCTTGGGCATGATCTTGTCGGCCACGTCGCCCACCAGCACGGCCACCGAGATCGCCATGCAGCGCTCGCCGGCCGAGCCGTAGGCCGCCCCGACCAGGCCGTCCACGGCCTGGTCCAGGTCGGCGTCGGGCATGACCACCATGTGGTTCTTGGCACCGCCCAGGGCCTGCACGCGCTTGCCGTTGCGTGCGCCGGTCTCGTAGATGTAGTTGGCGATCGGCGTGGAGCCTACGAAGCTGATGGCTTTGACATCATGGTGGGCCAGCAGCGCGTCCACGGCCTCCTTGTCGCCCTGCACCACGTTGAACACGCCGTCGGGCAGGCCGGCCTTCTTCAGCAGCTCGGCCATCAGCAGCGAGGGGCTGGGGTCGATCGGGCTGGGCTTGAGGATGAAGGTGTTGCCCGCGGCTATCGCCACCGGGAACATCCACATCGGCACCATGACCGGGAAGTTGAAGGGCGTGATGCCCGCCACCACGCCCAGGGGCTGGCGCAGGGTCCAGTTGTCCATGCCGGTGGAGACCTGCTCGGTGAAGTCGCCCTTGAGCAGCTGCGGAATGCCGGTGGCGAATTCGAGGATCTCGATGCCGCGGGTCACTTCACCCTGTGCGTCGGTGAAGACCTTGCCGTGCTCGGCCGTGATCAGGCGCGCCAGGTCGTCGCGGTGCTGGTTCATGAGATCCAGGAACTTGAAGAGGATGCGCGCGCGGCGCAGCGGCGAGGTCTCGGCCCAGGCGGGGAAGGCGGCCTGGGCGGCGGCCACGGCCTGCTTGACTTCGCTGGCGTTGGCCAGCGCGGTGCGGCCGCTGACGGCGCCCGTGGCGGGGTTGTAGACGTCCTGGCTGCGGCCCGAGCTGCCAGCGGTGATCTGGCCGGCAATGGCATGGCCAATATTTGTAATGCTCATGATGAAGTCTCCTGGGAATATGCAAGTGTCATGGAAGTCCGGGTATTTTTCCAATGAGTTGCCCTCAAGGGTGATATAAATATTCCAAATATGAACGCGCCACCCGAACCCCAGGCCTTGCGCGCTTTCGTGGCCGTGGCGCGCGAGGGCAATGTGTCGCGTGCGGCCACCCGCCTGCACCTGAGCCAGCCCGCCGTGAGCCTGCAGCTCAAGGCCCTCGCCGAACTGACAGGCCTGCAGCTTTTCACGCGCACGCCGCACGGCCTGGCCCTCACACCCGACGGCGCGGCCCTGCTGCCGCAAGCCGAGAGGGCCCTGGCCGCGCTGGCCGATTTCGGTCAGGCCGCACAAAGCCTGCACAGCACGGTGCGCGGGCGCCTGCGCATCGGCACCATCCTCGACCCCGAGTTCATCCGCCTGGGCGCCTTCCTCAAGGAACTGGTGGAAACGGCGCCGCAGATCGAGACCGAGCTGCGCCAGGGCATGAGCGGCGAGGTGCTGGCGCAGATCGGCCGCGGCGAACTGGATGTCGGTTTCTACCTCGGCTTGCCGGGAGAAACGCAGGAGGGGCCGTATGAGGCGCGCGTGCTCTCGCACTTCAGCTACCGCGTGCTCGCACCCGCTGGCTGGGGCGAGCAGGTGTTGGGCCGCGACTGGAAGGCCCTGGCCGCCCTGCCCTGGATCGCCACGCCCCCGGCCTCGGCCCATCACCGCCTGCTGGCGGGCGTGTTCGGCCCGCTGGGCGTCACGCCGCGCCAGGTGGCGCTGGTGGACCAGGAGGCCTCCATGCTGGACCTGGTGCGCTCGGGGGTGGGGCTCTCGCTGGTGCGCGAGTCCATCGCCATCACCGAGAGCCAGGCGCGCGGCCTGGTGGTGGCCGACCGTGTGAGCCTGGACTGCCAGCTGTGCTTCGTCTGCCTGCGCGCGCGCCGCGGGGAGCCGGTGCTGGCCAGCGCCTGGGCGGCGCTGGGGCAGGTGTGGCGTTGAGCGCCTGATTTAATGCGAGACTAGGCCACATTTCCCAGCCACAGGTTGTGCCGAGAGCGAAAGATCAATTGCGGAAAAGCGCAAGCGGCTCGGACGGCTTCTTGTCGCACTTTTCCCCATTTACATGCTCGTGCTCTTGATTTCAAGAGCAATATTTGGTCGCTGAGTGACGAGAATAAAGGCACAAAGTCAGGTTTGCATTTCAACCAATGCAAACCTGACCTCGGTTCGATGATTTACTGCAGTCTCACTTCGTCAGATACCCCATCCACTGCCAGTAGGTCGCCTTCAGCAACAACACCAGCGCAAACCCGATCACCGTGAGCACCAGCCCCGTGCGCACGAAATCGCGCACCGCAACGGTGTCGGTGCCATAGGCCACCAGGTTCCGCGGCGCATTGACCGGCAGGATGAAGCCGAAGCTCACCATGGATTGCCTGCCTACAAGGCTCATGGGTGCGGCTCGCAACTGCACTGGAGGTCATGGCGGTCTCCGGGATGGATGTGCCGGCCATGCTGCGTCGCAGGTCTTGTCGCAGCCTGATGCGTGTCAAACAAAGGCCAGGCGCCAGCGCCGGCCTGGGTGGCTGCTTCAACGCCCGGGCCAGGCCGGCTTGCGCTTTTCCTTGAAGGCGGCCTGGCCCTCTTTCGCGTCTTCGGTCAGCGTGAAGAGGGCGATCTGGCTTTCGGTGAAGGACATGCTTTCCTCGAAACTCATGGCCTCGATCTTCTTCATGGTGTAGAGGCCGCGGCGGATGGCGGCGGGCGACTTGTCAAGCAGGCGCTCCAGCAGCCATTGCAGCTTGCCGTCCAGGTCGTCATCCACGTAGTTCACCAGGCCGTATTCCAGCGCCTCGGCAGAAGTCAGCGGCTCACCGGTCAGGCAGAGTTCAGCCAGCTTGCGGCGAGGAACGAGGTGCTGCAGCACGCTGAGCACCTGGGCCGGGAACACGCCCACCTTCACCTCGGGCAGGCCAAAGACGGCGTGGCGCGCGGCCACGGCCAGGTCGCACATGGCCAGCAGGCCCATGCCACCGGCCATGCAGGCGCCGTTGACGCGGGCGATCAGCGGCACGGTGCTGGCCTTGGCCGCGCGCAGCACACGCGCCACATGACCCTGCGGTTCGGAGTAGTCGGTGGTGAAGGCCTGGTCGGCCTGCAGGTCGGCGCCGGCGCAGAAGGCCCTGGCGCCGGCGCCGGTGATGACGATGGCGCGCAGCTCGCGCTGATGCTGGGCGCCATCGATGGCGCTGGCCATGGCGGCCAGCACACCGTGGCTGACCGCATTGCGGCGCGCCTCGCGGTGGATGGTGAGCCACAGCACGGGGCCGCGCGGCTCGACCAGCAGTTCGTCGGTGGCGGGGGTGGCGCTCATGGGCTCTCCTGGGGCCTGCGTGTGATGCCGCTATTGTGGCGGCGAAATCCCTGCTGCCCGCAGCAGGGCTGGCTTACCATAGTGGCTCCACCTCCAAACACCCACAACACGCTGCCATGGCCGAGACCACGCCCAGCCTACGCCGGCATGCCCAGGAGCAGGGGGCGGTGGTTGCGCTGCAGGGCCATTGGACGGCGGCGCAACTGGCCGAGCCGCAGACCTGGGCGACACTGCAGCGCGAACTGCCGGGCCTGCGCCAGGGTGGGCAGGCCTGGGATCTGCGCCAGATCCAACGCCTGGACCACACCGGGGCCCAACTGCTGTGGAACAGCTGGGGCCGGCGCTGGCCCGCGCAGATCGAGGCCCTGCCGGCCCAGCGCGCCGTGCTCGAGCGTGTGGCACGCTACACCGTGGCCCTGCCACCGTCCGAACACCATGGCCCGGTTTACCTGTGGGAACGCCTGGGGAGTCAGGTCCTGCTGGTGCTGGGCCATCTGCAGGGCCTGCTGCGCCTGACGGGCCAGCTGCTGCTGGACCTGCTGCGCCTGCTGCGGCGCCCGCGCCTGGGGCCCTGGCGCGATTTCTCGGGCCATCTGCACCACATCGGCGCCACGGCCCTGCCCATCACGGCGCTGGTGGGTTTCCTGATCGGCGTGGTGCTGGCCTACCTGATGGCGCAGCAGCTGCGCCTCTTCGGGGCGGATCCCTACATCGTCAACCTGCTGGGCATTTCGGTGATCCGCGAACTCGGGCCGGTGCTCGCCGCCATCCTGGTCGCCGGGCGCTCGGGTTCGACCATCACGGCGCAGATCGGTGTCATGCGTGTGACGGAAGAGATCGACGCCATGCGCGTGCTGGGCATCGCGCGCGGTTTTCGTCTGGTGCTGCCGCGCGTGCTGGCCATGGCCGTGGCCATGCCCCTCATTTCGGTCTGGACCACGCTGGCCGCGCTGTTGGGCGGCATGGTCTCGGCCGACCTGACCATGGGCGTGTCGCCGGCCTATTTCCTCTCGGCCCTGCCCGACGCGGTGCAGGTTGCCAACCTCACGCTGGCCACGGGCAAGTCGGTGGCGTTTGGCGTGCTGATCGCCCTGGTGGGCTGCCACTTCGGCCTGCGCGTGAAACCCAATACCGAGAGCCTGGGCCAGGGCACCACGGCCTCGGTGGTGGTGTCGATCACGGTGGTCATCCTGGTCGATGCGCTGTTCGCCGTGGTGTTCCGGGACGTGGGTCTATGAGCGCCGCGCCGGTGGTCGAGATCGCAGGCCTGTCCTCGGAGTTTCGCAGCGCCGGACGCAAGTCCGTGGTGCACAAGCAGCTGGACCTGCGTATCGAAGCCGGCGAGCTGATGTCCATCGTCGGCGGTTCGGGCAGCGGCAAGACCGTGCTGCTGCGCCAGATGCTGGGCCTGGAGCGGCCGGCGCGCGGGCGTGTCAATGTGCTGGGCCGGCCGGCCGCCGAGCTCAGCGCCCCAGGGGCCGCCAGCCGCGTGGGCATGCTGTTTCAGCACGGCGCCCTGTTCTCGGCCTTCAGCGTGCTGGAGAACATTTCCTTTCCCCTGCGCGAGCTGCGCACCCTGCCGGCCGACCTGGTGCGTGATGCGGCCCTGGTCAAGCTGCAGATGGTGGGGCTGGACCCCTCGCAGGCGCACAAGAAACCGGCGGACCTGTCGGGCGGCATGGTCAAGCGCGTGGCGCTGGCCCGTGCGCTCATCATGGACCCGCCCCTGCTGCTGCTGGACGAGCCCACGGCCGGCCTGGACCCGGACAGCGCCGACGAGTTTTGCGACCTGTTGCGCTCCCTGCACCACGAGCTGGACCTGACCGTGGTGATGGTCACACACGACCTCGACACGATCTTCGAGCTGAGCACGCGGGTCGCCGTGCTGGCCGAGCAGCGTGTCATCGTCAGCGGCACGCCGCGGGAGGTGATGGCATTTCCCCACCCCTTCATCCGTGACTTCTTTCTCGGTGAGCGCGGACGGCGGGCGCAGACCCTGTTGCATGATTCGCCGAAATAGGTAGAAAGCTGTTTATGGAAAACAAGGCCCACGCGCTGGCTGCCGGCGCCTTCGTGCTGCTGGTCACCGCCCTGCTGGTGGCGCTGGCGGTCTGGCTCACGCGCCAGGCCGGCGAAGTGCGCGGCTTCGAGCTGTCCACGCGCGACGCCGTCACCGGCCTGCAATCGCAGGCCTCGGTGCGCTTTCGCGGCGTCAAGATCGGCAAGGTGGCCGACATCGGCTTCGACCCGCTGAACCCGGGCCAGGTGCTGGTGCGTCTGGAGCTCGACGCCGATGCGCCCATCACCCGCTCGACCTACGCCACCCTGGGTTACCAGGGCCTGACCGGCATCGCTTTTGTGCAGCTTGACGACAGCGGCGAGTCACGCGAGCCACTGGCCGTGGCCGGCGGCCAGGCGCCGCGCATCCCCATGCGCCCGGGTCTGATGGACCAGTGGTCGCGCCAGGGGGAGCGTATCCTGGGCCAGCTGGAGGAAACCACGCGCCGCGTCAACCAGCTGCTGGCCGCCGAGAACCAGCAGGCCCTGCGCAAGAGCATCGATGCGCTCAGCGAAGCGGCCGCGGCCGTGCCGCCGGCCATGCAGGAGGCGCGCGTGTCATTCCAGGCCATGCGCGTATCGGCGGACACCGTGGGCGCCAGCGCCGACCAGGTGCGCAAGACGGCCGACGCGTACGCCCGCCTGGCGCAGCGCCTGCAGCAGCCCGGCGGCACGCTGGACCAGTTGCAGCAGGGAGCGGGCGCGCTGGCCAGCACCGGCCAGACCGTGCAGCAGACCAGCCTGCCGCGCCTGAACCGCACGCTGGACGACGCGGCCCGCACGGTGCGCCAGGTCGGGCGCGCGGCGTCCGGCCTGGACGACAACCCCCAGGCCCTGATCTACGGTCCAGCGCTGGCCCTGCCCGGTCCGGGCGAGCCCGGCTTTTCCGTGCCGCGAGGTGCAAGATGAGGAACATCGGTGTGTTTGCTGTGACGCGCTGGTCCTGGCTGCTGATGGCCACCCTGTTGAGCGCCTGTGCTTTGCCTGAGCGCGCCCCGGCGCCGCTGCGCTATGACTTCGGCCCGCCTGTCGCAACAACTTCCGCGAGTCCCTCGGGCCAGCGTGCGGTCCTGGCTCTGCGCGTGCAAGCCAGTCCGGCGCTGGATGGCCCGGCCATGCTGTACCGACTCGCTTATGCCGATGCGCAGCAGCTGCGCGCCTACAGCCAGTCGCGCTGGGCCATGGCGCCAGCCGAGCTGGTGCAGCAGCGCCTGCGCGAGGGCCTGGGGCGTTCGTTTGCGCTGCCGCCGGCGGGTGAATCGGCACCCCGGCTCGTGCATGTCGAGCTGGAGGAGTTCAGCCAGCTGTTCACGGCCCCGCTGGAAAGCAGCGGCCTGCTGCGCCTGCGGGTCAGCCTTTTGCAACGCAGCGCTGGTGGCGAGCAGTTGCTGGCCCAACGCGACTGGCAGTTGCAGCAGCCGGCCCCGAGCGCCGATGCGGCCGGCGGCGTGCGGGCGCTCAACGTGGCGACAGAGACGGTGGTGACCGAACTGGTGCAGTGGCTCCAGATGCAGCGTTGATTCACAACCAATAGAAACCAATGACGCCAACTTGGTGCGTATCACGCACCAAGGGCCCCCTGGATCTGGCATGTACTTTGCAAACAGGAAAGTATTCTTTAACAAGCTGAGGAGCTTCCCCATGAAACTGGATCGCCGTTCATTTGTTTCCAAAAGCGTGGCTGCCGGCACGGCAGGCGCCGCCCTGGCCCTTCCCATGGCCGCGGCCGCGCAGACCAGCCCCACGGTGCGCTGGCGCCTGGCCTCGAGTTTTCCCAAGAGCCTGGACACCATCTATGGCGGCGCCGAGGTGCTGTCCAAGCGCGTGGCGGAAATCACCGGTGGCAAGTTCCAGATCACGGTACACGCCGCCGGCGAGATCGTGCCCGCGTTTGGCGTGGTCGACGCGGTGCAGACCGGCAGCGTGGAGATCGGGCACACGGCCAGTTACTACTTCGTGGGCAAGAACCGCGCCTTCGGTTTCGAGACCACGGTGCCCTTCGGCATGAACCAGCGCCAGCAGAACGCCTGGATGTACTACGGCGGCGGCCTGCAACTGGTGCGCGATTTCCTGCGCGACTACAACATCGTGAGTTTCCCCGGCGGCAACACCGGTGTGCAGATGGGCGGCTGGTTCCGTCGCGAGATCAAGAGCACGGCCGACCTCAAGGGCCTGAAGATGCGCATTGCAGGTCTGGGCGGCGAGGTCATGTCCCGCCTGGGCGCCGTGCCGCAGCAGATCGCCGGTGGCGACATCTACCCCGCGCTGGAAAAAGGCACGATCGACGCCGCCGAGTGGGTGGGGCCCTATGACGACGAGAAGCTCGGCTTCTACAAGGTGGCGCCCCACTACTACTACCCCGGCTGGTGGGAGAGCAACTCCATGTACTCCTTCTACATCAACAGCAAGGCCTGGGACAGCCTGCCCAAGGAATTCCAGGCGGCCTTCGAGGCGGCCGCCGCCGAGGCCAATCTGGACATGATGGCCAAGTACGATTTCAAGAACCCCGATGCGCTCAAGCGCCTGGTCGGCAACGGCGTCAAGCTGCATGCCTACCCGGTCGAGCTGATGCGCAAGGCCCAGGACGCGGCCTTCGACCTGTACGAGGAAGAAGCCGCCAAGAACCCGGCCTTCAAGAAGATCTACGAACCGTGGAAGAAATTCCGCGCCGACATCACGCTCTGGCACCGTTTTGCCGAGCACACCTACTCCAGCTTCGCTTACAGCAACCCGCCCAAGATCGGCGCCAAGAAAGCCTGACACCGGACAGACCCCTCCACCGGCCTGCGGCGACGCGGTAGCATGGCGGCACCTCAGCGGTGGCGCCTTGCGCTTGCAGCGTGCCGCAGGCCTTTTCTATTGTCTGGAGTTTTGATGGCTCAATCTATCTACGGTCGCCGCGGTATCGCAGTGGCCCCCCATTCCCTGGCCGCCGAGTCGGCCGTGGCCGTGCTGCGCGAGGGCGGCAATGCGCTGGAGGCCATGATCGCCGCCGCGGCCACCATCGCCGTGGTCTACCCGCACATGAACTCCATCGGCGGCGACAGCTTCTGGGTCATCAACGGCCCGGGCAACCGTCCGGGCGGCATCGACGCCAGCGGGCGCAGCGCCGCCGCCGCGAGCCGCGAGTGGTATGCCGCCAAGGGCATCACGGGCAGCATTCCGTTTCGCGGCGGCACGGCCGCGCTCACCGTGGCCGGCACGATCTCCGGCTGGGGCGCGGCGTACCAGCTCTCGTCACAGTCCCTCGGCGGTCGTCTGCCCTTGTCCCGTCTGCTCGACGACGCGATCTTTCTCGCCCGTGAGGGCATCCCCGTCACACGCAGCCAGGCCAGCACCACGTTGGCCAAGCTGGCCGAACTCAGGGACCGCCCGGGGTTTGCGCAGACCTTCCTGACCCAGGGCCAGGCGCCGCAGGAAGGCCAGCTGTTCAAGCAGTCGCGCCTGGCCGACACGCTGGCGCTGATCGCGCGCAAGGGCACGGACGCGTACTACCGCGGCGCGCTTGCGAAGCAGATGGCGGCCGAACTGGCCGCCGTGGGCAGCCCGCTGACGCTGGCCGACCTGCAGGCGCATCAGGCCAAGCTGATCGACCCGCTGACCGTGCCCGTGGCCGGCGCGCAGCTGCATAACATGGTGCCGCCGTCGCAGGGCCTGGTGTCCCTGCTGATCCTGGCGTTGATGGAGCGCTTCCCGGGCTGGAAGCAGGCCGGACCCGAGAGCGCAGCTTTCATCCACGCGCAGGTGGAAGCCACCAAGCTGGCCTTCCGCGTGCGTGACCGTTACCTGACCGATCCGGACTTCATGGCCCTGCCGCCGGCTGCGCTGCTGGAGGCATCGCGCATCGACGAGCTGGCGCGGGAGTTCAAGCCTGACGCGGCGCTGCCCTGGGGCAGGAAGACCGATCCGGGCGACACGATCTGGATGGGCGTGATCGACAAGGATGGCATCGCCGTCTCCTTCATCCAGAGCATCTACCATGAGTTCGGTTCGGGCGTGGTGCTGCCCACGAGCGGCGTGAACTGGCAGAACCGCGGCTGCAGCTTCTCGCTGGACCCCAAGCACGTGAACAGGCTGGAGCCGCGCAAGAAGCCTTTTCACACGCTCAACCCCGCCATGGTTCAGCTGGCCGACGGCGGCACCATGGTCTACGGCGCCATGGGCGGCGATGGCCAGCCGCAGACCCAGGCCACGATCTTCAACCGCGTGATGCGCTACGGCGACCACCCGCAGCAGGCCATCGAGCGGCCGCGTTGGCTGCTGGGCCGCACCTGGGGCCAGTCCAGCGAGTCGCTCAAGCTCGAAAGCCGCTTCGATCCGGCTGTGGTGACGCAGCTGCGTGCACTGGGCCACGAGGTGGAAACCATCGGCGCCTGGGACGAAGGCGTGGGCCACGCCGGCATGCTGGTGCGCTATCCCAATGGCGTGCTCGAAGGCGGTTTTGATCCGCGCTCCAACGGCGCGGTGGCGTCTTTCTAGTGTAGTGTTTCATTCTGTCTGGAACTTAATCGGCTATTGGCTCGAATGACCTTTTGCAGGATGTCGCGCGCGCTCTTGGTCCAGATAAACGGCTTGGGTTCGATGTTGTGATGGGCGACGTAG
>NZ_BAAGWN010000035.1:0-27315 GCF_054780335.1 Curvibacter fontanus | reverse complement strand
CGCGCACCCGCTTTTTCGCCGCCTCGCTCAATCGCTTTTGCACCATGCCCATATTCTCCAGGAACAAGCCTGCAGACATAACGCACGGACGGTACAGCGGTTGTCATGTTTTTAGAGAAGATCAATAGGTTCTTTTGACAGTAGTGGGAACATCCTCAGTAGGGCTGCTTTCTTGATCCATCTTCATAATATTGACGCCGATATGATGAACACTCGCATCGCCGATTTCGACCAGAACCGTTCCGAAACACTGCGCCGTATGTGGTTCGTTGGGGACGTACACGGCGAGTTCAGACACCTCGCTCAGTCACTGCTGCAAGCTCAGCTGCGGCCGTATTGGATCGTCTTTGTGGGAGACATCGACATTGACCACAGGCCATTCAATGAGATCTTCGCGCCCCTACGTCGATTCGATCCCGATCTGAGGATTGCCTTTATTCACGGCAACCACGACGCTGACAGTCACGAGCACTGGTCGATGCTGCATGACGCCGGAGACGCAGTGGCATTGCACGGCAAGGTTGCGAATCTTTCCGGGGTCCGGGTGGCTGGCTTGGGCGGGCACTTCGTCCAAGGCGTCTGGTTGCCACCGGCTGCCCCGGCATGTTCCTCCAAGCAGGCAGCGGTGAGCCGCAACGCTTTGCAGTTTCGCGGCAGCCAGCACCCTTCGCCGGAGTACAACGCTGCCATCTATGCAGATGACCTTGATGCCCTTGCGAAAGGGCAGGCAGACATTCTTGTAACGCACGAGGCCCCCAGCTGTCATCCTCGCGGATTTGAGGCCTTGGATGGACTGGCGCGCAGTTTGGGTGTGGCCAGAAGTTTTCATGGGCACCATCACGATGATCAGACGGCTCAGTACACCAAGCATCGCAGTCGCCTGGGATTCGATGCTGTCGGTCTTCGCTACTGCCAAATCAAAAACGGTCTTGGTGAGGAAATCTACGAGGGTGTACTTGGATGGTGATGCTCATCACCCTCGGCGGAATCAGGTGGGCTACCCGCTCCACAAGGAACGATCGTCCTTTTGGGCAGTGAGGCCCTCATACGATAGATTTCTAAGCATGGCAAAGAATCGCAGTCGTCGTCTTAGGAAGAAGCTCCGAATTGGTGAGTTTCAGGAGCTTGGCTTCACATGGGAGGCCTCTTTCAAATTGCCTCTCAGTCCGGATCAGGCGGAGGCGTTGGTGGCTGCTCTTATCGTCGAAGCCATTGAACCTGGTGACCTTGCATTTGGAGGTGGGTAAGCGGTGGCGTGGTCACCCGTCCTGGTCGCAGCTCCGTCTCTGAGTCGCAACGCCTGGCCGTGCTGAGTTGGCTTCGAGCCCGGTCCGAGATCGCTCAGGTCAGGGCGAGCGAGCTTTTCGACATTTGGTATGCCGACGATGAGGGTGTTATGCCGTAACTGTTCCGGCAACTCGGTTTTAGCCGCGTCAGCCGCGGAAGGCCCTCAATATTTCGATCCTCGCTTTTGCTTGATTGCATCAGTGTCAGATGACGACGCTTGGCAGGCTCTACGGCTCAGTTCGGGCGATAGCGCTTCACGACCGAATCTTCGACCTGACCTTCATCCATGAAGGCGTTGACAATCCGACCATGTCAAGTGCGAGCTGGGCTTCGCTCAACGCAAAGTTGCACATTCAAATTGAAGTTGCACTTTATCACCGGCTCGATATAATTTAAGTTGCACATTTAATTCAAAGTGCAACTTCATGGATCCTGAGTTCACTGATTTGACCTCCAACCGATCGAGAAAAGGGACCGGCGTCAACGGTCGTTGGCGCAACTGGCTCATCGAGATCAAGTCGGGCAGCAGCCTGCGCGACCTACGCTCGTCCGCGCTGCAGATGGGCTATGAATTGCTGTCATCCCGTGACTCCCTGCTGCGAGGGTTGATCGTGCTGCAGGACAGCCGTATCAGTCCCAGCAAGATCGCACAGGAACGGGAGATGATGCAACGGCTGTTTAGGCCGGAGTTGATGCAGCGCGTCGAGTTCCTTCGCGCAGACAGCAGTAAAAATCCACAGGAATGGGACCTCCCTGCCGAGCTACGCAATGCTGACTTCCTCGCATATCTGGATGGCCTGGCTGAGCAGGACGCTGCTGCAGTTCGCGGCTACACCAGTGCCCCTGGTGCAGGCCGCGATGCGGTGTTTGAGCGGCTGATCCAGACTTGGCTGCAGCACAAGCCCCCGGAGTCGACGATGCAGATCGTCTCAGCGGCCGGTGTGAGCTACCCAACTGCTGCGGGCATCATCAGGTCACTTGAGCAGCAAGGCCTGATCGAGCGGGGCCCAGGTCGGGCGATCCAGCTCGGGCGCTTCCCGTGGTCCGAGTGGAGAAACTGGCTTGCACGGACCTCAGATACGCGCAAGACAGTGCACTATGTCTCCACGACGGGCTTGCCCAGGCCCTATCTACAGATGGTGTCGCGGTTACAGGACATGCAACGCTCGGACGTCGCGATCAGTGGTGTATTGGGGGCTCAGCAATACGTTCCAGAGGTCAATATCGTGGGAACACCTCGGCTAGACCTTATCGTCGCCGGTCAACCCGGCAGCTTCTCCGACTCTGACGTGCGTCGTCTGGACGCAAGCCTGGAGCCGCGCAGCGGTGAATCTCGACAATCCCATGTGGCGGTGCATTTCATTGGCAAGCGCATGGACCCTGGCTTCGAAATGCGCGATGGCCATCAGTACGCCAGTCCTGTGCAATGCCTGGCGGACTTCTACGAGCTCGGGCTCGATGGGCAGGCCCAGGAAATCATCCAGCAACTGGTCGAGCGTCGCTCCAAAATCACCCCATGAATGATCTCTCTCCCAACGACGTACTGCGCCAGATCGCGGGTTCACTGCCGGCGGAGTTCCGTCAGCACGTGATCATCGTCGGCAGTCTGGCAGCCGCTTACCACTTCCCCCGGGAGTCTGGAGAACGCCGGGTTGCCACGAAGGATGTGGATTTCATGGTCGTGCCCCACGCCGCGGCAGTCGTCACGGCGCAAGAGGTCACCAACCGGCTGATCGACGCCAAATGGAGTTTGCGTCCGCATGACAAGTGGGGAACGCCAGGTACGCCAGAGCAACCGACCGATGCACTACCCGCAGTGCGTCTGCAGCCACCGGACAGCAAGGCCTGGTTTCTCGAACTACTGGGTGCACCCGACGAGAGCAAGCCACCACGGCTGGAGCGCGAAATGCACCGCCTACACACCAGCATTGGCGACTTTGCACTGGTGAGCTTCGGCTTTCTGGGCTTGGTTCAGCATGATGCGGTGGAGTCGGAGCACGGCGTGCGGATAGCGACGCCGGCCATGATGGCGCTGGCCAACCTGCTGCATCACCCAGAAGTCGGCCCTCAGGTGATTGCAGATCTGCCCTACTTTGGCCAGAAGCTGCGACGCGCCAGCAAGGACTTGGGGCGGGTGGTCGCGTTGGCGCGACTCGGCGGGAGAGCCGAAACCGATACCTGGGCAGAGCGCTGGGCGCGCGCCTTGCAGAGCATGCATCCGGCACAAGCCGCGGAGCTGGCGCAACGTGTCGGCTCAGGTCTGAAGGACTTGCTGTCCAACGCGGAGTTTGTCGCCCAGGCGCTATACACCTGCAATCTGGGGCTGTTGGCAGGACAGGATCTCAACGAAGCCCAGTTCCGCGGTACCGCACAGGTGGTGCTGGCGGATGCGATCGAACCTTTGGAACAGCTGGTGCAACGCGGGCGCGATTCCGACAGACCTCCGCCGCCACGACCGTGATCTTCCGGGGATAGTTGCACGTCTGCCGGGACCCGGTATTCTGGATACGAAGCCACGCCACCTTAATCGCCCGCCCTATTTCCTGTGAAAGCCCAAGTCTCTTCCGACCTGCACCTGGAGCTACTTCCCGAAGACCTGGGTGTGGAAGTTCTGATCGAACCACACCCCGAGGCCGACGTATTGGTCCTTGCTGGGGACATCCACACCGGCGTCAATGCGATCCAGCACTTCCGGGATTGGCCAGTTCCGGTGCTCTACGTCCCAGGCAACCATGAGTTCTACGGGCAGGTATGGGAAATGGCCCGGGCCGCACTGAGGCAGGCTGCTGAAGGCACCTCGATCCGAGTGCTGGATAACGATGCTCTGCATATTGATGGAGTCCGTTTTCTGGGCACGACCCTGTGGACGGACTACGCAGTGGATCGTGGCCGACCAGCCGCTAGCGCGATGGAGCTGGCAGGAAGCTATCTGAAGGACCACTTCGAGATCCGCAGCCTAGCGGGCGACGGCACCAAGGAGTTCATCACTCCTGCACAGATGCGGCAGGATCATCAGGCCAGTCGTTCATGGCTTGAGGGTGAGCTAGCACTGGACTTTCCTGGGAAGACTGTCGTCATCAGCCACCATGCACCCCATCGGCTGAGCGTCCATCGCAAATATGTAGGCCATCCCCTAACGCCCGCGTTTGCGTCTGATCTGTCAGACCTGATGCATCAGGCGGATCTCTGGATTCATGGCCATGCCCACGACAGCTTTAACTATCAGGTGGGCCGATGCAAAGTGGTCTCGAATCCTGCAGGATATGTACTAAACAGGAACGAGTTCGTTTCGGGCAGAGGTGAGCTCAGATTGGAGAACCCTGACTACGAGCGCCGCCAACTGCTGGATGTCTGATCGAATTCCTCTGAGATCTACTTTGACGCATTGACCCAGAACGGGGTCGCGGACAGGTCGATGAATGCACCGGAGCCTTGCTATCGTGAGCGGCCATTCGCACCGCAGCATGCGGCATGCATTCCCTCACTGTATTCGTGGGCCAAGTTTTCGATATGCTACGTAGGCAGCGCTTGCTTAAGAGTTTCTATTGCCTCAACCCACCCCAATCGCTCCTGCTCAAGCCGAACACATGGCCCCCAGCGATTGGCTCTTAAGTCTTTGTAAACCGACTGCTCATCTGCTGTCAGTGAATCGAGAGAAATGTCGGGGCACTGCGTGGGTTCTTGTCCCCAGTATGGCTTATGCGACAGCAATGTTTCCTCGTTCATCAGAACAGACCGCAGCTGTGGAATCACCCGGCGAGCACGGTCAAGTATCGCGAAGCCATGCGTGTCAATGTCGCCCCAGTACACCACATTCTGCTCGGGCAGCCATGAAAGCGCCCGCAAGGCACTGACAGCATTCCCCAACCGCATGATGACGACAACCCCTGGCAGATCTGGAAGAGCCAGTCCCGTCTCCAGGTTTTCGACGATGACTACACCTCTGGGTGCGATGGGTAACGCCGCAAGCTCTGCGACGGGGGCTTCGAGGTCGCTCAGTCCACTAACACATTGACGCAAAGTAGGACACAACATCCGAATGCGTACCCGATGCGCAGGCCTTGTTAGTCCAAGGAGGCGATAAACATCGCCATCGTCGTCCATGACCTCCCGCTGCGACCGAAGCAGGTCTGCGACCAAGCCAGTTCGCTTCTCTAGCCACTTTGTATCTAGCCCCTCCACTGGGAGCTGGCGAAGGTACAGGCCTGACGCCGGATTTGACTCTAGCCACGCCAAGAGCATGATCAGCCGCTCGAAGTCCTCCGATGAATAGTCAGCGAGAACGTCGTACCAGGACGCAAGCGTCTTACGCTGCGCCATGATTGGCCAACGGGTCACCATTTGCCGGTAACGATCCCCAGCAATCTCCCATCGTCGGGATTCGCCAACGGCCACCGCAACTGCGCCAGCATTTTCCATGGTCAAACTGACCGGAAGTCGGTGTCGCCCTAGCCTTGCAAACTGGCGTTCTTCGAACACAACCTCACCGGGTCCAGTTCTCGACTGCCAAGCTGAAGCCCACGCCCTGACGGCCGCCGCATCCTCCGCGATGTCTTTCTCGGTTGGTACTCCCAAGCTGACTGTCAAAGGCCAAGTTCCCTCGCCCATCAACCAGCTTTGATGCTGGTTCCTGAAGCGCCGAGCAAGGAAATCTTGGGCAGCCTCAAGAGACAGAAGCTTTTTCGGCATTGCGAACATCCTGGGTCAACTTCAGGCGCTGGGTCTCGCCGTCGTACTCGATGGGAATGACCTCCGACTTCTTACGGTCCTTAATATGCACGAAGCACGCACCACCAATGAATGGCTCAAGTGTCATTACTGACTTCAAGGGTGTAGCCACGATCATCTGGAATCCGAAGGTCTTGAAGATGTTCATCGCCATCGCAGTGAACTCGGCATCGGCCTTGTCAAAGGCCTCATCCAGGACTACCGTGGAGTAACTTGGCAGGGCTCGATCTTGGCCACCAAGCTGGTAACGCAGTGCCGCGGCCAAACAGGTTGCCGCAAGCTTCTGCCGTTGCCCACCGGACTTGCCAGCGCCGCTGCGGTAAACCTCCACTTCGATGTCATCAGCGTCGAGTTCGCGGGCGACGAACTCCACGTGCTGCCGGACATCGAGCACTAAGCTGCGCCAATTCTTGTCCACGGTCTCCTGGCTCGCGAGCCGCTTGACCAGGGCGGCCAACGTCTTGAAACGTTCCTCAGCCAATTCGCGATCATTGGAGAACGAGTGACTGAGCGACTCCTTTAAGTTCGCGCGGAAGATCCGAACCTCCTCGAGCGACTTGTCCGTCGTCTCGATGACGAGGTGAGTCCCGGGATTGAACGGCGCCGTTTCCAAGCTTTCGTTAACAAGCTCCATGCGCGAGCGAATCGCCGAACGCTCCTCGTCGAGCTTGGTCGCCAGCAGCGTAAGGTTCTGGTCGCTCTGCTCGCGCAGCAGACTGAAAAACCGGTCCTCGT
The DNA here is from genome assembly GCF_054780335.1 of Curvibacter fontanus. Lineage (NCBI taxonomy): Bacteria > Pseudomonadati > Pseudomonadota > Betaproteobacteria > Burkholderiales > Comamonadaceae > Curvibacter > Curvibacter fontanus. Next base: position 20,565 of record NZ_BAAGWN010000035.1, on the reverse strand, counting down.
AGGCAGGGAGGTTATCGTCTTCGAGACGCTTGAGCTTGGCCAGATAGTCGTCGGCGCTAGCCAGCGTGGCGTCCAGACCTCCTGCAACCGCAGGCCACAGGCGGTTGAATTCTGCGAATCGCTGGACGATAGACCCTTTCAGCTCGGCCAAACGAGTTTCAAGGGCACGTAACTCGGTGCCGAGGACGCGGTCGACCAGACCGTTCACTTGGTCAAGATTCTCGAGAGTGACTTCCTTGCCGATAGCCGTGTACCTAGCTGCGATTTGGTCAGCGAATGCCGGTGCACGGTCAGACGTAGGCCAGAGACGCGCCAGCTCATCAAGCCTGTCCTTCATCTTGCCGATGTCACTGACGATGCCTCGGCCCTTGGAGTCCTCTTCGTTCTTCTTTCCGACCGCGATGGAGTGAACACCTTCCTGCGTCGCAATGGCATCGTCCAGTCGAGCAAGATCGGGTCTTGCCTCACGCTCAGCCTCTAACCGTGTCGTCAAGTCTTTGATGCGAGCCAGGAGTGAGCCGACGTCCACATCGTTCCAGGTCAGATTTGAAAGGTTCTGGCAGTGCAGAAGCTGCTCTTGCTGGAGGTCTTCTTCCACACCGACCTTCTTAAGCTCCTTCTCCAGCTCGGTGATACGGCCACCGAGCTCCACCGCCTCGTTCTTGTACAGCTCCAACTTTTCCTTGTTGTCAAATCCCAGAACCCACTGGCTGCGGTCATTGACCGAATGGCGGTCATTCTTCTCATGTCGCGTCGTGCTGTGCTTGACTAGACCCTCACGCGTAACCGCCCTTGAAGCATTTCGGAACGACTGCAGCGTGTCAGCGCACTCCAGGTCGAACGCGTTCTTCAACTCCTCACGCACCCAGTCACCATAGCTGCCATGCGCCAAGTTCAGTTTTCGCACCAGTGAGTTCGGACCAGGCGTCCGACCTGACGCCTGCTGAATGGTTCGAAAGTACACCAGGCGTTCACCGATGTTGCGCTCGTTCAGATATGCCGAGACAGCTGAGTAATGCTTGTCGTCGACAAGGATGGATCGCGCGAAGCCGCCCAGAACCCGCTCAATTGCACCCCTCCATTCAGCCGAATCCGAACGTACCTCGACCAACTCGCCCACGAAGGGCAGCTTTTCCTCCGGTATCGAAAGGTCCCGAGCCATACGCTCGCGGAGGTCCAAAAGCCGGGCAGGCAGGTTCGATTTCTGTCGCTCGAGGGCCTTGACCTCGTTCACCGTTTTGGTGAAGTCCTCGCTAGCCTGCCGATGCTCTGCCTTTAGCTGGTCTTTGCGGCCTTCGACCTCCATCTTCAGGTCCCGTGCCTTCAGTACGCGCTGCTTGGCAGACTCCACGCGTTGGACGAACCAGACGACGCTGTCCGGAACAGCCCATCCCATGACCTTGCAAGCAGCAGCAGCCTGGTCGCGCTTGTTCATTCGGACGGGTTTCTCTTCCTCCGCCTTCTTGATGTCCTCTTCAAGGCGATCCAGCACATCAGAACCCATGTTGAGCTTCTGACGCTGCAGGTCCGTCAGCTTTTTGTACTCGTCGTCGGCGATTTGAGAGAACCGCTGAAGCTCCTGGCGAGACGCTTCCTTGGCCACGCCCAGCTCCGCAATGCGCTCGTCGATGAGAACCTTGCGCCGGTACTCCCGGTATTGGTCAGTGGCTGTCTGGATAGACTGCAACCCGTTGCGGTCGTTGTTGCCCCGTTCAAGCTCTATATGCTCCTCCCGAGCGGGCTTGAGCGTCTGGATTTGCATGCGGGCAGCCACCACCTCCTGATGCGCCTCGTTCAACTCCCCGAACTCATTGACGAGGCTGGAAGCAATTGCGAAGGTCTCTGGCTCATCGAGCATGAAGTCCCGCAGGAACACGTTGAGGTCACCCAGGTTCTTGGCGGACTGGGTCTTGTGAAGGAGCCGAAGCGCACGTTCATTGTCAATTCCGAGCAAACGGCGGAATCGCTCCTGGTACGCGCTGAACTCCGTGTGTACCTTTGCATCGGATAGGTCGTGCTTGAATCGGCGGGTGTCAAACTCGTTCTTGGCGAAGAACTCGAGCTCTTGCACCTCGAACACACGCTCGAGGGTCAGGTACAACCGCTTGGCATCCCCGGAAGCAGTGGAATTGCCTTTGACCCAGAGAACCTGCGCGAGGACAACGACACGCCCCTGCTCGTCGCGGTAAGTCTCAGCGATGGCAGACCAGGTGGTACCACTGCGCAGGTACTGCGAAACGTACTCACCACCATCACCCGTCTGTTGGGCCCAGGCTCCACGTAGGTAGGTCATGACGCTACGGTCACGACCATGTCGCTCGGTCTCGCGAGCGGCCACGTTGAAATCCACCCACTTGGGCGGTGTCAAAAGCGCCGCGTGTGCATCCAGGACCGTCGACTTACCTGAACCAGACGGTCCGACGAAAAGGTAGCCCTCCTTGGGGATCGGGAAGTCGAACACATTTGAGAATGTTCCCCAGTTGAACGTCTGGATACGAGAGAGCCGGAACTGGTCACTGCTGCCGTCTAGTATGGTGGTTTGGCCAAAGGGGTTCATAGCGGCTCCCCCTCGTCATTACTATTGCTGGCGGGCTCATCGACTTCGACGTCATCGCCACCATTGGCTGTCTCCGGAGGCGAGGAGGCTAATGCAGCGTAGGTTCGCGCCAGGTCTTGTATCTCCTCAGCCGAGAAGAGCAGCTTCAGGGTCGGCGACACTTCGTACCGTTCGCCGGAACCCCGGATAAACTGCAGCAGGCTCAATTTCTTAGCCTTGTCGACGGCGTTGACAATCTGTCGTTCGAACTTCGCATGGTCGGGGTTGCTGTCGCGCTCAAACACCGACAGGTGCTCCTGCATATCATCGAGCGAGACGACCGCGCGCTCGCCCTGCGCATCCGCCTGGGTCAACCGCTGCCGCAAGAACAGCAACAACGCCGTCTCCAGAAAAGTCAGCGAGGCCTTGCGGAGCAAGATGGGAACATCGATGTCTTCGGAGACGACTTGCCGCGTGAACGCGACGCGCTGCTCGTGGTCGATGACGACCTCAAGAAACAGGTCGTGCATGCGCGACCGGATGATAGACTCATCGCGTAGCAAGATCGGCCAGAGCCTGGATTGACGCCGAGCGTCCACCGAGGGGCCGAGAAGTAGCTGCACCAGCACACGCCGGGTGTCGATAGGGAGTCCACCCGTGTCGCCTCGGAAGGTTGTCCCCTCCGCGCCCGTGACTCTGGATTCATGCTCCTCAGCGGCTGGCCCCTCCATCGAATCAGTCAACGAGTTCAAGATAGCGCTCCCTCATGAAGTAGATGGTCGGAACCTTCGCACGACGCTGTGCTGCATCGTCGCCGGCCCACGAAACAACCTCCGTACCCTCCGTGACTTCGCCGTGTTTGGCGCCCAGGGCCACATACCCGACGACGCTGCCCAGTCCCTGCTCCGCAGGGAACTCGGTAAGCACCTGACCGATGGTGACCTGCGATTGGCGTTCGAGAATGGCCCGCAGGTGTGCCTTGAGAGTTCGAAAGTCGATTTCTGACTGGCGAACAAGCTCGCTCACGGTCTCCAGATCCAGCTCTGACGGTTCTGCGGCCTGCATTGACGAGTCGGTTACACGCTGCGCAGGGTCATAGAGTGCCCACTGGGATACCGACCTGATTCGGCTGCTGGACTGCATCAGCTCGAAGCCGACCTGTTCGTTGGGCCGTACCTGGCCTTTTGCATTCAACGCCGCCTGCGTAGCCTCTTTCAGCAGCCCATGGAGACGCCGATGTTCGAGGAACTCACGGCTCTGGACGAAGCTTTTGAGGCTCCGTGCGAAATGCTGTAACACGTCATGCACACCTCGGCCTTCGTTCAGCAACGCGCCCGTCAACCCGAGCAAGAACTTGCGCTCATGCGATTCCAGTTGCCGGGCGAAGGGTCGGCCTGTCACCTCGTCTAACGACTCCCGAAGGGTGGCTGCCTGCTCGCTATCTGTCAAAAGACGCCAGAAGGCATTGAACGTACGACCTGCGTCGCTCTCCCCGATGAGGTCCACGCCTGCAAAGAGCTGTTCCAACACGTCACCACGACTGCCCTCGTTTTCCATCAAACTCTGCCGCAGCCCGCGGTTGAGCCGCTCGAACTCGTCACGGACACTACGGAAATCCGCCGCGAGCTCCTGTGCTAACGCAATGACCTCACGGGCGCGCTCGATGGCACGATCAGGCTCAAGCGTCTTGACGCCGCCTCTACCGACCTCTTCGATGGCCTTGTCGATACGGTCACGCTCCGCACGAAGTGCGGCCAAACGTGCTTCGGGACTGGTGTTGGTCTCCTCAGCCAGCCTCGACAGCTGGTGAATGACAACAGACAACCGACTCTCTGTTGCCGTGGCTCTTGGTTTCAGCAGGCCGGTAACAAACCTAAGTGCCGTCAAAGCTTCGGCCGACAGCTCGTACTCCTCCTCAGGTGCTCCGGCAGGAAACCTGCGAGTCAGCCAGCCCTGGCTTAGCCACTCTGATACGTATGCCTGGGGTGGCTGAGGGAGGTCTTCTCCTGTTGCGCGGAGTGCATCAATGTCCCGCGCTAGTCGCTCGTGGAGCACGGAACTGGGCAGCGACTTGTCGGTCTCCATGAACAACGACTGGAGCAAGGCGATTATCACCGGCGCCTTGGTTGCCGCCAGCAAACGCCAGAGCGGCTGCTCTCGTAAGTTGCGAAGGGCCGCAGCCCCGCGAAGTGCTTTCACCTCGACCTCCTAGCCAGTTGCACACCTTCGGCGTTTTCGAAACTCACATCAAGGTAGCTCCCAAGCATTCCAAGCTACACGCCCCATAACTTACCGCCAGGGACATTGATCAAGCGACAAGAGATTGTTATTCCACTTCCCATCAGCGTACGTTCTGAGATATGGGTCCTTGCCAGTTTCTCGCACGACACCGATATCCGCACGCTTTCCCGAAATCGGATCGATGACGTAGAAGGTGTTAGTTTTACTCTCAATGCTTTGGATCACCTTTTCACGTGTCCAAACCCAGTTGGCACGCGGGTTACCGAGGTGAGAAATATGCTCGTGCGGGCTCTGCGCATTGGGTTTGATAATGCAAGTAACTTGGCAATCCATGGAATTCTCCTCTTAAAGACTGGTCATCAGGAAATTCGGCCGAGCAGGGGCAGCGACTTAGGCGTCGTTGCGTCAAGGGCGAGGTGTATGAGATATGCAGAACCTGCAAGTAACCCAATCCCCCGCAAGAGCCTCTGCCAATCTTCCTCCGGCTTCCATTGGTGGAGCTTTACCACCCCCCCTACCAGCATTCCCGCAAACACGACGCTATGGAAAAAGTCCCGATGATTCGGTGATGTCGCCGGCTCGAGCATGTCCGGTACGCACGTGAAGATGGAGCCTGCGAGCCCACCCACCACAGGCAGCAACGTGCGCTGCCCGCTCCTTTCTTCCTGGCCAGCCAGATAAATGCCGATAGCCGCTCCGGCGGTGACGCGATGCGCAGTTGCATTCATTTCTTGTGCTCCTTGCGCACGCCCTTGAACGGATCCCCGTCCTTCTTCTGGTCCATAAATCGGCCAGAATCGCTGTCTCGCTTGGTCCAGTTCTCTGTCACCGGGTTGTAAACCTGAGATCGATCGCGCACGGCGCCACGGCGGGCGTTGTCACCAACAGGGGAATTTTTGGCCATATCAAACTCCTTTCAAGGCTCAGGGATGGGTCCGTCGTGGTCGTTTTGCCAAGCACGGACTTTCCCTGACGATGAGGAGATTGTTGATGGGTCAGTGGCTCATAGAGTGAGCCACTAGTGAGCCTATGTGCGATATTTTTCTGCTGCGGCGCACAATTCAGCCGCCAGCCGCTGCCTGAGTTCAGGCGGGCCGAGGACCTCGACGTCTGCCCCATGTCGGAGCAGATCCATGACCAGTTCTTGGTCGTTGGAGTAGGGCACCTCCAGCAAGTAACTCCCATCTGGCAGCCACTGGGCAGCTTGCTTCTCGTGCCAGGTCTCCAGCGAGACCCATTGAGCTCTCTTCGGGCTGAACTTCAGCCTAGCCACGGCAGACGCTTTCCCTGCAAAGATTCCGTATCCACTCTGAAAATGATCAGCGAGATCTTGCTCGCCCACTTCCTTAGCGGCTTTCTCCAGAACGTTCACGGACCTAATAGCCTCCAGTGAAAACGAACGCAGTGCCTTACGCTCGTGGCACCAGGCATCCAGTAACCAGTTTTCCCGGTAATGGACAAGCTGCAGCGGCGAGACTTCCCGCTTGGTCTCCTCGCCTCGCTCTCTCACCCAGTAACGCAGGTGCAGTCGCTTACGGTCCAGAAGGGCGCCGGCCAAGAGTTGGAAATGCTTGCTATCAACCCTCCGATTCGCAAAGTGAATCAGCTTGACGCGACGTTCGATCGCTTTGGCGGAGTGCGCGCCTTGCGCAAGCATTTCACGCAAGCGGACTTTGAGCGGCGCAACGTGCTCATTGAGCAAACCCGGCTGAACTCCCTCGAGAAGATGCAGCATCGTCAGAAGGGCATAGACCTCCGACGAGTCAAACCAGATACCCGGTAGCTCGAAACGCCTTCCATTTGGAAGCTGGTCGTCGCGGATGACATAGCCGCCTCTTGATCGATCGTACTCAAGCGGGCAATGCAGCCGGTCTTTCAGGAACTCGAAATCGCGTTTGATTGTTGCGGCAGATACCTCGAGTTCCTTGAGAAGAAACTCCTTTGATGCGGCCCCCTTTCGCCGAATCAACGCAATAATTTTATGGATACGACCCTCTGTCTGCTTTGGCATTCCCCCCCTCCATTTGTTTGAGGGTGATTTCAGCAGATTCTCAGGGCGCCCACAAGAGGTCCACCCGCGGACACGCCGCAGCCCGCGCCTCGTTCAGCGGCGTTTGGCGATTACTGCTGCCCCAGCGATGCATTCACGTCCAAGCCCGCCAGCCCTCAACCACCATAACCATAGCCAGGGTGTCCAGCTCGCAGTACTTCAGGAGCGCTTGCTCCCAGGCCTGTCGCTCCTCGTTCGAGATCTCCTCAAACTGCAGCCGGGCATAGGCCATGATGGCTGCGCCGCCCTGGTTAACAAGCGTTTCGTCTTCCGAACTCTCCGCCAACTCCAAGTCAGAGAAAACAGGCGGCAAAAGGCGGTAGGGATCCACGGGCTTCCCGTCTTCGCCTGGCTGCCACCATGCAATCGGCTCTCGGAAGTTTCTGCTGTTTGGCTTGCCGCCACCATAGATAGGCTGGCTGTACTTGCTGTGCAGGAACTCTGACGCCGTCAGCATCGCAGGCAAGACCTTTTTGATTGAGCTACTTGCTCTAGTGTCTTTGTGAAAGAAAGCTGCCTTGGCGAGCTCGCACAGGTCAACCATAGCGCGCGTGCCAGACCGGACCAACTCTCCGTTTTCTTTCCCAACGGTGATGGAGCGGGCAAAGTTGACCAGTTCATCAGCGTCTGCCGGTCGATTGCCCGTGTGCTCGATCTGTGCGAGGAGCCCGTTCAGTACCGAGTTCTCGTAAGGAGACCACATGAACACGGTCCCATCGTTTTGGGAGAGCGTCGCCCTTAGGGCACGCAAGAAATCCAGATTCGGATGCTCGTGAGGCTTAACGGAGAGAAACTCTCCGGCATGCTCGACCGTTCCATCCTCATGAAGCACATGATGTGAGAACTGAAACGCAACCAAGTCAAATGGCTTTCTACCTCTATGAAATGGGAGCGCCGTCCGAGACGTCTCAAAATCGATCATATTGAGCGGATACTTCCAACCCTTCATGTCTTCGCGCACCAAATTGGCATCGAAAAGGTAGTCAGCACCATTCAAGCCTTCGCCAGAGATCTGCATCCATTGCCGCTGCGTACGGCTAAATCCTCTCTTGTCGGCCTTGTACCCGATGTCGTCCATCGAGAGGTCTTTGAGCATGTAGGTTCCCTTGGTCATCCACTTGGCCGTGCTTTTCCCATCCCAAAGATCCAACACTAACGGCTCTTTCATCTGAGCATCGGTCAGATGAAGGCTGGTCTGCCAGCACTCATGGAGTCCACTCTTGAGGCCATCACTGCCGTCGGAACGGAACTCGCATTTCTTGCATTGAGACTGAACGGGCGGATCGATACGAACGTCGGCCTCGTAGGCCTGAGCCCACTGCTGGGTCAGGTCTGGCAGGGTTCCTGTAGCTCCAGGAACCTCAAGAACCGACGCCAGGATCTCGTTCACGTATTCCTCGACGTTGATCTCGGTGAGAATCGACTGCCCAATTTGGTCCGGCGTTAGCCCCGGTCGCGGCCTCGCGAAAACCCTCCCAGCCGCAGCGTCTAGACGCTCAATGGGGAACATCTGATTGAGGCCATCGACGGTCGCGGCCTTGGACTTGTCCGGGACCATCAGGTGGGGCGTCACCTTGTGTCCGGGCATGGCCAGCCGAACGACGTACGTCTGAAAGGCAACATCCATCAGGTAGGGTCGAATATCTGAGTTGATCTGCCCTTTCTTTCCTCGAAAAAAATGCTCGTCATTCGGATCGTAGGATTTGGACTTCACTTCGATCAGGCGGATCGCATTGCCTTTCTTCTCCAGGACATCGACGCGCACGAACAGCCGCTCATGGCTAAGTGCTGGCTCGAAGAGCGTTACCTCTTGGCGAGCGAGCAGGCCCTGTGTTGCTTTCAGCTGGTCGGTATGCCCCTGGGCTTCGACCTCAATGCCACCGGAATACATCAGCTTGGCTAGTTCGCCAACCTGGAAGCCACCCTCTGCCAGTGACTGCAGAAACTCGTCGTTCCTGTTGTTATCAGCGTACTCTTTGGTCTTGCCCGTGTAGTAGAGCTTGGCTGGACATTCAGTCGCGAGCTTGAACCTGCTTTTGGTGAGATAGACACGATTGCTCATAATTGACCTCTCCCTTTTGTTCTGCCAGACGACATCTGCGCGCGTCACGCTCAATTCGCTGCCACTCATATCTGATGCCTTTGATGGCCCCCACCAACGGAGCGAAATACAAGCTTGCACTGACGCGCATGATCCGAAGGAAATGCTTGGTGGGATTCATTCTCATTCTTGTTCTTGTCTGTAGCTTCGATATATCTGTCATGCCCTGCACCTTGCAGGATTTCATCTGACTTGCTTATTGGCGGCGAGGCAGCTCTTGGACTTCTCGAACATTATTCGGCGAATCAAGGTAGTCTGCAAACTCTTGCCGATGTGCAACCTTGATCGCCCCATTTGCTCTCCTTTGACGAGCTGCGCCCTATCAGCCACTTTCATGTCCTGCGGCCAGCCCTTGTAGCTTCTTCGTCAGTTCATACTGCGCCCTTTCTTCACCGAGGCCTAGCATCCCGTCAGTCTGGACCAGTTGGTCGCGCGCCCAGTCCGGCCATTTGAACGCGTCGTCATCAATCGCGATCCATACTGACGGTTGTCGCCTGGCCACATCGGCCCAGATTTGCAGACCTCTGGGTATGTCCCTGAAGTTCTCTAGGCTCATTCCCGTGTGGTACGTTGCTCCGATCACGCGCTCACGAAGAGTCGATCCCAACTTCCTAGCGGTGCCGTTGAACCGGTAGGTTTGCACCCAGGTGGTGGATAGCACGATCTTGATCTGAGGGTGCGGCGCAAGCAATGCCTCTAGGACAGGCAGATGCTCGAAAAGTGTATGGCCCGGCGCTTTCAGATACGGCCCCTTGCGGGGATGCCAGTAGCAGTACTCCGGATGAAGTACGCCGTCGAAGTCCAGATACAAAATGGGCTCTCCCAAGCCTTTGATTTTTCTTTCAAGCATGTTTCTATCTCTTTTGAATCAGGCTAACTGATCAACCTTGGCCTCAACTGCCGAGTGACGTCCGTGCACGGTGGGATCTGCGTCACGTATTCAGAATCCTTCTAACTTTCCGACATCTAGTTGGCACGTACCAGACGCTGCACCAATGGTTCGACATCGGCAGCCTGGATACCCTTGCTCCCGTTCACAAGATATACGTTACGACTGAACGGCCTGTACAGCCAGGCCCGATCATCCAGCGCCAGCCACGGTAAATGACTTCGCTCATTTGCCCTGAGCCAGGCGTAGCACTCCGCCTCACGTTGATAGGCCAGCAGGGAATCGGGAACGCCCTCAATCTCTGACGCCAAGGGCGTGACTCCGATGATTCGTGCGGCGATGTCCGGCGCGAAGGGCTTTTGCAGGTCCGACAACGCGTGGTTCTCTCGCCAGGTGCTGGCAATCACGATCTCGCAATCCGGCACACAGCGAATGACTGCTTCAAAGTGCTGCAGACAGCTGAAGTATTCGCTCGGGTGACTGAACTCGGGGTGCAGTACCCCATCGAAATCCAGAAATAGGATAGGCTTTCCCCAGCCCTTGGCGTTTTGTTCAAGCATGTTTCGGTATGTTTTGATTTAAGCTACCTGATCATCTAGCGCTGTCAAGCGCTGGCGACCGCTCTTCTCGCTAGAGCCACTCATTTGCCAAATCTGGCTAGAGCAAGGAGGTGGCTGGCTTGTCGCACCAAAGCTTGCAGGTACCTTGCTCTGTCCGTTAGATCCTCGTCTGAGAGACCGTGACCTAGCGTGTGTTGCAGCCAGATGCCGGCTTCCGGGTCGAGTTCCATGAGCAGCTCGCGTGCTGCCTTGCTGTCCCGATACACCGAGTCTTCATCTTCTCCACTGTTGCTGGCTTTGATGAGCTGCTGGAGTCCAGTCAGTACCACTCCCAGCCTGACCAGATCGACCTCGCGTTCCGAGAGTCGCCCGTCGGCCACAACTCGCCGCATCGCCTCATGAATGATTGCCGCCCAGCTGCGACCGGGAGATACATGGCGGTTTGCGATGCACTCCTTTATTGCCGTCCTCTCCAAGGCCTTGGAGAGGACGGCTGATGCCACAGGCATTTGGATGAGCTTTTGGATCCGCTCAACCCGGCTCTTGGGTGTGTCTTGGTACAGATCATCATTTGCGCCCGGACGACGAGTACCCACGGCTGTCCTCGCCAGAAGCGTGTTAACCGATTCATCAGTTTCCGCTTTCCGGCGGGGCTTGAGCTCCAGATCGCTCGCTCGGAGCATGCCGGGAATGCTCAGCAAGCTGTCGATGATGGGTTGCTTGATCTCGAGGTTCTTCGTGATGTTCATGTCTATTTCTTCCTTTTGGTTTACCCGCGTATGGGTTTTGATCAGGCGCAGGCATCCTCAACGACAGGTATTCTTTTGACCACGTCGCTGCGAAACGCTGCAAAGTGACTTTTTTGAATCAGTCCCTGCGCTTGCATGGGCTGGCTCACAGACTATGTTGGCCTCTATGACCATGCAGGCGGCGGCTGGGGGTCGTGGTCGTTACGGCGGCGCGAGGCCAGAGAGATCACGACCGACGACTTGGTCTGGAGCAGCCCTTGCGGCAGCGGCGCTGCAGTCTGGTTAGGTTCGGTTTGGGACAGGATAGAGGCGCCGTTGGAGATACAGCGCCGCGCTGCACGGACCTGCTTTTCGGCTTCCGGCGCTTCCTGCTCCTTTGCCTGCGTAATCCCAGCGCCGAGGCGGCTGGCCAGAAGACGCTCCATGGCGGAGCCGTCCTGCCGCGTCAGGTTCGGTACGTAACGACTGTAGACACGGAACAGCATTTCCGTGCTGGTATGGCCCAGTTGGCGGGCAATCCACTCCGGGGCCTCACCCGCTGCCAGCCACAGGGTTGCCGCGGTATGGCGCATCTGGTAGGCGCGGCGGTGCGGCAGGTTCAGGTGACGCAGCAGCGGATTCCAGATCCGGTTCAGGAAGTTCTGGTTGTCGATGGGTTGGCCCGCCTGGTTGCAAAAGACGTACTCGGAGAACTCCCGCGACGCCTGGTACTGCGCTTTGAGCGCGTCGTAGACCAGCTGGCTCATATGGATGTCGCGCATGCTGTCCTCGGTCTTGAGCTGGTCGTCTTCTTTCAGGACGATGGACTCCCGCACCAGGATCAGTCGCCGCTCAAAGTCGATGTACTTCCACTTCAGCCCGTGGACCTCACCTGTTCTCATGCCGGTGAAGAACCGCACGGTGAAATAGTTCTTGTAGTCCGCCCGAGCCGTCTTCATGATGAGGTCAACCTCATCCAGCGTGAAAGGCTGGACGTCGCTGCGCTTCATCTTGAGCGGCTTGATATTGCGAAAGGCCGAAGTAAACTCATGCCGGTCGGCGGCCTCGTTGAGGATCTGGCGCAGCGGTTTCAGGATCGCATTGATGCGACGGTTGGACAGAGGTTCATCGGACTTGCGGGCGGTGACTTTGGCGAGTGATGCCCGGAATTCCAGAATGTCTGCCTTCGTGAGGCTGCCGACCTCTTTCTCACCGAAGTGGGGGATAAGGTACTTGTCCAGCACACCGCGCTGAGTGATCTTGTAGCTGCGACGCCAGGTCACCTCGGCTTCCTGGTACCACTGGTTGGCGAAGTCCTTGAACAAGGGCGTGCTGGTCTTGGCGGCCTTGATGTCCTGCGCCTCGGTTTCGGTTTGATCCTTTTGCGCAGGCAGGGGTTTGCCAAAGGTCTTGGCGTAGTCGAAGGCGCCGAGGGCGATCTCGGTTTCGATACGGTCCAGGACCTTCTGCAGGCGCTTGCGGTTGGCCGGGGTGTCGGGCAATGCTGTCTGCTCCCTCAGGCGCCGGTCCTGGAACTTGAAGTCCAGAAACAGCGTCCCCGTTTCCGGACGGACGCGAATACTAGGCATGGAGCGCTCCCCCATTAGCCATGGGGATGGCATGCCCGCCCAGTCGGGAGTACTTGGCCATGTCCTGCTCAATGGCCTCCCATATATAGAGCGTCTTCCGCCCGCCGAATGGGCGAATGTAGTGCCGCCCCTCGAGCAGCACACTGTCTTTTAGGCGCTCCCGGATAGTTCGGCTGTCGTACTTGATCCGATGGGACAGCTCCTCGGTTGTCAGATAGGTCTGGGCTTGGCCTACAGACGTAGGGGTTTGCATTACTGGTTCTCCTTGCGTGGTCTGGTTACACTAGGAGAGCAATCTGATTAACCACAATCATTTTTGATCTCCTGCAGATCATTATGGATGCATTTTGAACCATGTCAAGCCATTTTGATCCGCAGGAGAGCAATTTTTTTATTTCTGCACCATGATCCACTGTCACTTTGCCCGGCTACTTGGGGAGCGCAAGCTCAAGATCAGTGACGTGGCGCGAGATACGGGGATAAACCGAGGGACGTTGACGCGGCTGTATTACGAGACTGCAGAACGAATCGAACTGGACGTCTTGGACAAGCTGTGCGCGTACTTCAAGATTGATCTCCCAGAACTTCTGGAAAGAACGCCCTAGCCGAAGAACGTACTATTGGCGCTCAGAATTCAGGGAGAGAATTTGGACAATCAGTACGTCCTGACACCACATCAAAGCCAGTATCTGGCCTGGCTTCTGACGCGCCGTGCCGCCAGCAACACCGTCGAGTCACTGGCTTCGACGTTGGTGGACTCCCAGGTTGACCTCAACCCCCATCAGGTTGAGGCTGCCTTGTTCGCCTGCGCAAATCCGCTCTCGCGCGGCGTCATCTTGGCTGATGAAGTTGGGCTTGGTAAAACAATCGAAGCCGGGCTGGTCATTTCCCAGCGCTGGGCCGAGCGCCGCCGTCGCATCCTGATCATCGTGCCCGCCAACCTGCGCAAACAATGGCACCAGGAGCTGCAAGATAAGTTCAACCTGCAGGGCGTCCTCCTAGAAGCCAAGAGCTTCAACGCCTTCCACAAACAGGGTCGCCCGAATCCGTTTCAAGGGGGGTCCGGCCCCGTCATCTGTTCCTACCAATTCGCAAAGGCGAAGGCGGCCGAGATCAAGGCCGTTGATTGGGACCTGGTAGTGCTCGACGAAGCGCACCGCCTGCGCAATGTCTACAAGACCAGCAACGTGATCGCCAAGACACTGAAAGAAGCTCTGGCCCATGTGCATTCCAAAGTGCTGCTGACCGCCACGCCTTTGCAGAACTCGCTGCTAGAGCTTTACGGCCTTGTCAGCATGATCGATGACCGCGTCTTTGGTGACATTGACAGCTTTCGCTCGCAGTTCACGGCGCAGCCCAGGGAACAGGCTTTTACAGCCCTGCGAGCCCGCCTTGCCACCGTGTGCAAACGCACGCTGCGCCGCCAAGTTCAGCAGTACGTACCTTACACAGCACGTCGGGCTATCGTTGAAGAGTTCACCCCCTCGACCGAGGAGCGGGAACTGTCAACCCTTGTCGCCGAATACCTTCGTCGGCCCAACCTCAAGGCGCTGCCAGAAGGCCAACGGCAACTTATCTCCTTGGTGCTGTGGAAGCTGCTGGCCTCATCGACCCACGCCATTGCGGGCGCTCTGGAGACCATGGCCAAGCGGCTTGAAGGCGAACTGGACGAGTCGGCTGAAATCCTCGATTTAGCCGAGGCACTCGATGACGACTACGAGTCGCTTGATGAAACCGCTGACGAATGGGAAGGGCTGAATACCTCAACCGCTTCAGCAACACCCAACCATCGTGATGCAGTCACTCAGGAAATTGCCGAGCTGCGGCACTTCAAGACACTGGCAACCAACATTCGCGAGAACGCCAAGGGTACGGCACTGTTGACCGCTCTGGACAAGGCATTCGCTGAGCTAGGGCGACCCGGCGCGGCAAAGAAGGCCATCATCTTCACAGAGTCCAAGCGCACGCAGGAATACCTGCTTTCTCTCCTGGCGGACACGCCCTACGGCGAGGGCATCGTCTTATTCAACGGCACAAACAGTGATGCCCGAGCGCGAGCCGTCTATGCCGATTGGTTCAAGCGCCACGCAGGGACAGACCGCATCACGGGATCAAGGACCGCAGACACACGAGCCGCACTGGTTGAGCACTTCAAAGAACGCGGGAAAGTGATGATAGCCACCGAGGCTGGCGCAGAGGGCATCAACCTGCAGTTTTGCTCTCTGGTCATCAACTTCGACCTCCCTTGGAACCCTCAGCGCATTGAGCAGCGCATCGGCCGCTGCCACCGCTATGGACAAAAGCACGATGTAGTGGTGGTTAACTTCGTCGACCGCAGCAACGAGGCCGACGCCCGTGTGTATGAGCTGTTGGACCAGAAGTTTCAGCTGTTCGAAGGGGTTTTTGGCGCCAGCGACGAGGTGCTGGGCGCCATCGGGTCAGGCGTGGATTTCGAACGCCGCATCGCAGAGATTTACCAAAACTGCCGTGATCCCGAAGAGATCAAGGCCAGCTTCGAGCAGTTGCAGCGCGACCTGTCCGGCGAGATCAACGAAGCCATGGTCAAGACACGGCAGATACTGCTCGAGAACTTCGATGAAGAGGTTCAGGACAAGCTGCGTGTTCGGGCGGAAGACAGTCGCGCAGCGCGGAGCAAATACGAGCGAATGCTGCTGGATCTGACGCGCGCAGAGCTCGCTGCACATGCGACGTTCGATGACGACGGGTTTGTGCTCCAGCAACTGCCTAGTTCGGCGATTTCTGGAGTTGAACTGGGCCGCTACGAATTGCCCCGACGTTCGGGCGATGCACACCTGTATCGGATCGGTCACCCGCTTGCAGAGTGGGTTACATCCCAAGCCAAGTCTCGTGCTTTGCCAATAGCCAAGCTCGTGTTCGACTACGGGGCCTACGGCACACAGATCAGCACACTGAAAAACTATCGCGGTATGTCTGGCTGGCTCAAGGTGAGCCTGGTTTCGGTGCAAGCGCTGGGTAACTTGGAAGAGCGACTCGTTGTCGCGGCTGTTACTAATGAAGGAGACTCGCTGGCTGAAGACGACCCCGAGAAAATCCTACGTCTACCGGCAAACGTTGCCGTGCTCTGCGATGGCGATGCGCCGCCACCCCCACTTGCCGAAGATCTGCTGAGCCGGCGACAGAGCATCCTGCAGGAGATCAACCAGCGCAACCTAGGCTACTTCGAGCAAGAGGTTCAGAAGCTAGACGCTTGGGCAGACGACCTGAAGTTGGGTATCGAGCAGGAGATCAAGGAGATTGACCGGCAAATCAAAGAGGTGCGCCGCGCGGCAGCAAGTGCTCCAACTCTGGAAGAGAAGTTATCTTGGCAGAAAAAGCAACGCGAACTTGAAGGTACACGCACGAAACTGCGGCGCGAACTATTCAAAAAGCAAGATGAAATCGAAGCCCAGCGCAACGACATCATCAATCAGCTAGAAGGTCAGCTCAAACAACAAGTAAACGAGCAGCCTTTGTTTTGTATTCAATGGGAGCTAATCTAATGTCAAAAAGGGAGATCGCTAGAGGTTCAGTTTGGCGCCAGTGGGACCTACATGTCCACACACCAGCGTCTTTTCACTGGACAGGCAAGAAGTACGAAGGAGACATGGCCTCTCCTGAAAATCGCGCTCTTGTCGACGAGATGATCGAAGCGATGAATGCTGCCGAACCGGCCGTCTTCGCGATCATGGACTACTGGACGTTTGACGGATGGTTCGCACTCAAGAACCGACTGGCCGAAGCCGGCGCACCTGTACTGAAGAAGACTGTCTTTCCAGGCATCGAACTCCGCCTCTCAGCCCCGACAACTAAGCGTCTCAATGCACACGTCATTTTCGCGGAGACCATTCCCGACCAGCATCTGCGTGAGTTCTTGTCCGACCTGAAGCTCGAGCGTACTGACAGGTCAGTGTCCAAGGAGTCCTTGATCGATTTGGCGCGAGGTACGGCTGATGACATGCTCGTGAAGAAGGGCCATAAAAAGTCTGCCGTTGAGAGTGACGCGCAAGAAGCCCTAATGGCAGGGTACAAACTGGCGGAAGTGAAGGCTGACAGCTACATGTCCGCCATCAAGAAGGTTCCTAACGGACAAGCCATTGGCTTCATGCCATTTGACACGAGCGACGGCTTGACGGAAGTGAAATGGGAAGAACACTACGCCTACTTCCTAGGTCTCCTTGAGTCTTCTCCCATCTTTGAGTCACGGAATGCCGATCTGAGAACTGCATTCCTCTGCGAGGAGACGCCGAAGAACAAAGCCTGGATCGGCAATTTCAAGCATGGCCTCAAGAACATCCCCAGGCTAGTCGTCTCCGGCAGCGATGCGCACTGTTTCGTCGGCGTGGCGGGGGACAACGACCGTCGCGGGTACGGCGACTTCCCATCGGGCAAGAAGACATGGATCAAGGCTGACCCGACGTTTCAGGGTCTCAAGCAGGCCATCCTAGAGCCAGCGAAGCGGTCGTTCATTGGTGAGAAGCCGCCAAAGCTTCAAGCGGTGGAGGCGAGCAAGACTCACTTCATCGAGTCGATCGAAGTTGCCAAGACAGGCACCAAGGCTGGCATCGGCAACTGGCTGCACGGTTGCGATCTGCCGCTCAATCCGGACCTGGTGGCCATCATTGGCAACAAAGGCAGCGGCAAGAGCGCCCTGGCCGACGTCATTGCAACCCTCGGCCACTCACGTCAAGCAAGACACTTCAGCTTCCTCAAGCGTGATCGCTTCCTGGGAAAGACCGGAGACCCCGCACGTCATTTCACCGGCACCCTGACCTGGCGAGATGAGAGTACCGAGAGTCGTCCGCTGGACGAGCTCCCAACTGAAGACAAACAAGAACTGGTCCGATACATCCCTCAAAACTACTTCGAGGAGCTTTGTAATGATCACGTCTCTGGAAAGTCAGATGCCTTTGAGCAGGAGCTCCGAGCCGTCATCTTTTCGCACACCAGCGAGGAGATGCGTCTTGGTGCCCTCGATTTCGATCAGCTCACGGAACAGCAGGAACAGGCGCTGAGAAACAGACTGGGGGAGTACCGCAAGGAGCTGAAGACCCTCAATGCCACGATCGCACGAATTGAGGATCAGCTACAGCCGATTGAAGAGAAGAAACTGACGGACCAGTTGCTGGTCAAGACGCGCGAGATCGAAGAGCACCAGAAGATCAAGCCGGCGGAAGTTCCACCGCCGCCCGAAACGATGGAGCCTGAGCAGAAGGAAGCTGCTGATGCGCTTGCGGCCACTGCTCAGAAGATCGACGCCTCGACAAATCGTACGCAGCAGATCCAGGCTGAGATCACGGGGATTGCCAAGCAGCAGAAGGCTCTCGCCAATGTAAAAGAACAGCTGCGACTACTCCAGCGCTCCTTTGATCAAACCCAACACCAGGTTGCGGGAGACCTCCAGCTCGCTGGCCTGAACTGGGCTGATGTCGCGAAACTAGAAATCAAGACCGAAATGCTGGAGGATCGGTCTTCTGCTCTCGCTGAGCAGCAGGTGACGCTGCAGGTGGAAGCCAGCACTTTGGCAAACGACCTTGCAATCCTCGAGGTTGAGAAGAAGTCTCACGCGGCCAAGCTCAACGCCCGACAGCAGCAGTTCGAAACCTACCAGCACCAGCTTGCTGATTGGACCAAGAAGTTGGACGCTCTGACCGGCACGCCGAAAGATCCGGACACCAAGGTGGGTCTTGAGACCAGACTGGCTCAGATCAAAGAGCTTCCCGCCAAGCGCGCTGAACTGCAAGCAGCACGACTTCAGCTGACAGCAGAGATCTTCGATTCATTGGATGCACAGCGGAAGGCCCGAGAGGATCTCTTCAAGCCCGTTCAAGACTTGATCAGGGCGAACGACTTGATCCGCGAGGACTACCGGCTCCAGTTCCAGGCAACGCTTGCCGCCTCGGCAGAGGCCATCGCAGACCTGCTTTTCGCCTTGATCAAGCAAACGTCGGGCGCGCTGCGCGGACAAGACGAGGCGCTCTTGACCGTCAAGAAGCTCTTTGATGGCCATGACTTGAACACCAAGGACGGTGCTCTGGCATTCGCCAAGGCCTTGCATGAGACCCTTGAACAGGCGGCCAAGGCATCTGGGACCGAGGTTGGCATTGCCAACCTCCTGAAGAAGGAACAGTCGGCTGTTGCCGTCTATGACTTGATCTTTGGGCTCGATTTTCTCGAGCCGCGATATTCACTGCTGTTCCAGGACACGCAGATTGAGCAGTTATCTCCTGGTCAGAGAGGCGCACTCCTGCTGATCTTCTACTTGCTCGTGGATAACGACAAGACGCCCATCATCTTGGATCAGCCCGAAGAAAATCTGGACAACGAGACAGTTTTCCGGCTGTTGGTTCCGGTCCTCTCTGAGGCAAAGAAGAAGCGCCAGATCATCATGGTGACCCATAACCCGAACTTGGCAGTCGTCTGTGACGCTGAGCAAATTATCCAAGCATCCTTCGATCGGGCTTCTGGTTGCGCCATCAGCTATGTGGCGGGATCTTTGGAGAATCCAACTCTCAATAGCGCGGTTGTTACGGTTCTCGAAGGCACCAAGCCGGCATTTAACAATCGCTCTGGAAAATATCACTGATGAGTAATTCGAAGCAAAAACTAGAACTCACCTGGATCGGGAAGGAGAAGCGGCCCAAGCTAGAGCCGCGCATCCTACTTGAAGATCCGGACAAGTCGTATCACGCCAAACATCGCGTGACCGAGAACGACATCTTCGACAACCGACTGATCTTCGGGGACAACCTGCTGGCATTGAAGGCGTTGGAGCAGGAGTTTACAGGCGAAGTGAAATGCGTGTTCATCGACCCACCCTACAACACTGGCAGCGCATTCTCACACTACGATGATGGGCTGGAACACTCCATCTGGCTGGGGTTGATCCGTGACCGGTTGGACTTGATCAAGCGACTGCTGTCAGACGATGGCTCGCTATGGATCACTATTGATGACAATGAATCGCACTACTTGAAGGTGCTGTGCGACGAGATATTTGGTCGCGCCAATTTCGTTTCCAATGTAATTTGGCAAAAGGCTTATGGCCCCAGAAGCAATGCCCATTTGATCTCGGATTCGCATGACCACGTGTTGGTATATGCGAAGAACAAAGAAATGGCAAGGTTCGGTTTGCTTGATCGATCAGATGAGCAGACGGCCAAGTATCAGAACCCAGACAACGATCCGCGTGGCCCTTGGAAGCCGGAGAACTCGTCCATCAGTCTTCTTTCAGGTCAACGGGGAAGGCAATTTGCCCAGACTGGAAAAAGCGACAACTTGTTTGAGATTGTTGGGCCAGACGGAACAAAACACTGGCCACCAAAGGGCCGTTGCTGGGTTTTTAGTCCGGCCAGATACAAAGAGTTAGTCGCAGATGGCCGAATTGTATTTGGCCGCGATGGAACTGGACGGCCGTCGGTAAAGAAATTCTTGTCTGAAATTTCAGCTGGTATGTTGCCGCAATCTGTTTGGCTGCATGATGAGGTAGGACACAATCAAGAGTCCAGCCGGGAAATCCGTGATCTATTCCCGGAGAATCCATTTTCAACTCCAAAGCCTGAACGGCTATTGCAGCGGATTATTCGGCTTGCAACCAACCCGGGAGATCTCGTTCTTGACTCTTTCGCCGGATCAGGGACTACCGGAGCTGTTGCTCACAAAATGGGGCGCCGATGGATCATGGTCGAGCTTGGCGAACATTGCCACACCCATGTGATTCCGCGCTTATTGATCTTCTCTAAAAACATGACAACCGCTGTACCGTCCGTGCGTTATGTCTGCAGGCTTGTTCCTGGAGAATATGGGCATGGTGCAAAAGCGATTGAGCGAGGCGGCGAAAAAGCGGGTGCGCG
>NZ_BAAGWN010000034.1:0-22072 GCF_054780335.1 Curvibacter fontanus | reverse complement strand
GGCTGACGTTGCCGCGCTGCACGGGGAAGCAGTGTTCGATGCGTTTGAATTGCTCGGGTGTGATCTCCATGCCTGCAGTTTCGCATTCGATGACTCTCGACACAATTAGTGTTAACACGCCCTAGCGGCTCTTGCAGCATGAGCACGCTTTGCTCGTTGCGTGCGCCGAAACCGGCCATGAACAGCTTGGCCTCCATCTGCTCACCCTGCTGCTTGCGCAACACCGGCAAGGCATCCAGAAATGCGCCGAAACTTTCAGGCTGCAAATAGAAGTAGTGCACCTCATGCGCCTGCCCCTCGCCACGCTCCAGCCAACTCCGCCGCACACCGAACAGCTCACACGCCGCCGCCAGGTGCTCGTCCGTCAGGCAGCGTGCCAGCTCCTCCGAGGACTGCACATCGCGCAGCGCCAGACCATGACCGAAGAAACGGGGGATCTGATTGGGGTGGACGCCGTGCGCCGCAAACAGGCGCAAGAAACGGCCCGCGAGCGTTTCCGGCTCGGGTGGCTGCGCCTTCTTGCGCCAGTAACGCTTGACGCGCTCCAGCAACGAGAAGAAGGCCTCCACCTGGTCCAGCATGGTCAGGCCACCTCTTGCACCAGCGCCTCGGCCAGCAGCGCCTGCTGGGCTTGGGCGCGGCTCAGGCGCTGGCGCAACTCGTCGCACAGGCGGCGCAGGGCGGCGACGCGGGCGGCGATGCGAGATTGTTCGGCAAGGGGGGGAAGCGGGATTAAGGTCGCCTTGACTTTGCCAACGTTCAAATTTGGTTGCGCGCCTCCTGCCGATAGCTCGCGGATTTCATCGTAGCTCTTCTCGAATACAAGTTTGACGTACGCCCTATGCGCGGCCGAGCTATCGACCAGAACAATGGCAGCGCACGCTTGATTTGTAGCGGCTGGTATTCGCAGTTCAGCCACTTGGCCGCGTGTTTTCCCTTGCCCGTACATTGCCACGATCAACGTACCAATGGGATATACGGTCAAGCTGGTCTGCTCAAGGGCGACGCCGGTAACGTGCTGCTCGGTTGCGTCAATGAAGGGTTGACCTGTTTCCCCGCTTGTCACCCACGGAGTCGTGCCATCTGTAAAGTACGCCGGGTTCTCTCGGGATGGCGTCGTTCCAGTCCCCACGCTCGCCAGCGAATCTATTGGCACCCACTCCCACCCCTGCGGTAAATCGAACGGCTGTTCGTCCGCCGCAATCGGTGGCAAGAGCTTGTCGCGTTTGATTTTGCCTTCGGCGATGAGCCTGTCTTTCTCAGCGCGGATTTTCTTCCGCAACTCGCTGGCGGGTTCGTCGTTGGGGTCCTGGGGGACGAGCAGGCCGCGCACAGCAAGTTGGAGGACGGTCTGCTCCAGAGCATCTACGGCCTCGGGACGATCGAGCAGCAGATCGAAATGCGCGGCCACGCGCTGCCAGTTGGCGGCCAGTTCTTCCGGCGTGGTGCTGGCGGTCAGACTGCCGAGCAGGGCCTGCAGCAGTTGCGCATGCTGCGTGGCTTCGAGTTGGGCTTTCGCATCCAATGCTTCGCACAAGCGCATGAGTTCTTCGACACGGGGGACGATGCGCTTTTGTTCCGCCAAAGGAGGAAGCGGGATCAGAAGCTCCTGGAATTTGGCTAGAGAAATTCCGCCAATGATTCCTGTCATGGCGCCGCGAAACGATTCAATGAAGTGCGGCGATTGATATGTAAACAGGATGAACTTGGGCGGAATATCGCCGAAAGGAGTGTTGGCAAAAAGTTTGTTTCCAAAACAAATTTCGCGTTCCGTCAATCCGCATTTCCTACCGGCACTACCACCTTCAGCACAGATCAAAACGGATCCAGGCAAAGCTACCTTGAATTTTGTTTCTCCAAAGGGAATGCGAATACCGTTTTCATAGTCAAGCGATTCAAGTCCGTAGCCAACGTCTTTGGTTGCGATGTACGGCAAGCCGATTTTTATAGCGTATTTAGATTCTTTTTCTGTTGAATTGATACTGTTGCCTGAAAAGATGTCCCCGATAACACCCAGCCTCTCCCAAACCCAGCCCTCCGGCAATTCAAACGGCGTTTCTTTCTCCGCAGTCTCCGCCAGCGGCTTGTCGCGCTTGATCTTGCCCTCGGCAATCAGCCGATCTTTCTCGGCCCGTATCTGTTTCAGCAATGCGCTCGCCGGCTCATCCGCCGGGTCCTGTGGCACCAGCTTGCCCTGCACGGCCAGGGTCAAAATCAATTCGCGTAGCCGCGCCACGCCCCCAGGGGCCTGGGCGATCAGCTCCACGCGCTCGGCGCGTTGGGGCTGCAGGTATTTGGCGCTGGGTTCCTGCGCCAGCAGCTCGGTGCTCACGCCTTGGCCC
This sequence comes from Curvibacter fontanus, assembly GCF_054780335.1. NCBI lineage: Bacteria > Pseudomonadati > Pseudomonadota > Betaproteobacteria > Burkholderiales > Comamonadaceae > Curvibacter > Curvibacter fontanus. The sequence continues at coordinate 19,730 of NZ_BAAGWN010000034.1, read as the reverse complement.
CCAGGGATTGCGAGAGGATGGCCTTGAGCTGGTCGCGCAGGGCCTGGGCTTCGGCCTGCAGGCGCTGGTAGTCGGCCAGCAGGTGATCGGGGTCGTGGTCCACCACGTCGCCCACGTGGGGGTTCTTCTGATCCAGGTTGTAGCCCGCGGCTTTGATCTGCTCGATGCTGACCTTCCAGGCGCGCTCGTTCTCCACCCGGTTGGCAAAACCATCGGCCTCGCTGCCACACCAGACCTTCTCGGCGTCGAACTCTTCGATGCGGATGGGCTTGGTCTTGTTGTAGCTCTTTACGCCCGGCGGGTAGGGGTGTTCGTAGTACCAGATCTCTTGCGTGGGCCGGCCTTTGGTGAAGAAGAGCAGGTTGGTCTTGATGCCGGTGTAGGGCGCAAACACGCCGTTGGGCAGGCGCACGATGGTGTGCAGATTGCACTCCGTCAGCAGCTGCTCTTTGATACGGGTCTTGACGCCTTCGCCGAACAGGGTGCCGTCGGGCAGCACCAGGGCGGCGCGGCCGCCGGGTTTGAGGATGTGCTTGATGAGCACGAGGAACAGGTCCGCCGTTTCCTTGGTGCGCACGTCGGCGGGAAAACCCTGCTCAATGCCCGGCTCTTCCACACCCCCGAAAGGCGGGTTGGTGAGCACCACGTCCACACGCTCGGCGGGGGTGTAGTCACGCAGGGGCCGGGCCAGGGTGTTGCCATGCACGATCTGGCTGGGCACCTCGATACCGTGCAGCATGAGGTTGGTGACGCAGAGCATGTGGGGCAGCTGCTTTTTCTCCACGCCGCCGATGCTGCTTTGCAGCAGCACCTCCTGCTCGGGGGTGCGCACCTGTTTGCGCAGGTGCTCGATGGTGCAGACGAGAAAGCCGCCGGTGCCGGTGGCCGGGTCCATGACACGCTCGCCCAGCTGCGGGTTGACCATGTCCACCATGAACTGGGTGACGGCGCGCGGGGTGTAGAACTCGCCCGCGTTGCCGGCGCTCTGCAGGTCGCGCAGGATTTTTTCGTACAGGTCGTTGAACTGGTGGCGCTCGGCCTGACGGTTGAAGTCGATGCCGTTGAGCTTGTTGATCACCTGGCGCAGCAGGTGGCCGCTTTTCATGTAGTTGTAGGCGTCTTCAAACACGCCGCGCACCACGTAGCCACGCGGGTTGCGCACGGGGTCGGCATTCAGGTTCTTGAGCGTGGTGAACAGTTCGTTGTTGACGAAGTTCAACAGCGGCTCGCCGGTGCTGCCTTCGGCATCTGTCGCCCAATGGCGCCAGCGCAGCTTTTCGGGGATGGGGCTTTGGTAGTTGTCGCGGGTGAGCTCCAGCTCTTCTTCCAGCGCGTCGAAGACCTTGAGAAACAGCAGCCAGGTGAGCTGGCTGATGCGCTGGGCGTCGCCGTCGACGCCGCTGTCCTGGCGCATGATGTCCTGGATGGATTTGATGACGGGGGAGAGGTTGGACATGCTTCTTTCGGGATCAATCAGACTTCAATGGGTACGGGGCAAATGCCCCACTAAAGACGTGCGGTGAACGGGCAGGAATGGGTCAGCCCCGTGGCGCGTACAGCTCCTGCTCCAGCGTGCGCAGGGCCTGCAGGTACTGTGGCCGGCCGCCGAAGCTGCGGATGATTTCGGCCGGGCGGCCGATGGTTGTAAAGGGCTGCACGTTGAACACGGTGTCGGCTTCGATGGTGGCGATGCCTTCGTCGGCGTATTTGTCCAGCAGCGCGTCGATGACCTGGCGCGCCACCGGCCCGTACTGCGTGAAGACGTTGCGCTTTTTCACGCGGTTGGCCCGCTCGCGCCGGGTGAGCGGCGGCATGTTGTAGGCCACGTGCAGCAGCAGGTCGAACGGGTCCAGATCCTTGCCCAGCTCGTCGGCCAGGGCGTCGATGAGCACGCCGCGCGATTCCAGCTCTTCCAGCAGAGCGGCCTTGCGGTCGGCGTCGCTCCAGGCCTGGAGGAATTTGTCGAGCGAGTCGTAGCGGCGGGTGAGGTTGATGCGGGTGTAGTCGCGCAGGCTTTCGGTAATGAGCTTGCCCTGGGCGTTGAGGTACTGCACGCGTTCGCGGGCCACGGCCACTGTGACCAGGTTGCCAAGCACGTATTTCTTCGGCTCGCCATCGCCCGGCCCCATGGGGGCGAGGGGGCCGCCTTCGACAGGCGCAGGCTGAACGGGTGCGGATACGCCAGCCGGCGGCAATTCGGGTGGGTTGACCGGGTCGTTTGCGCCAGGTTCGTAGATTTGCACCGGGTCACCGTCAAAGTCTTTGTCGGCAAACAGCTCGGTGGCGCGCTTGAAGTCGAGGATGGTGAACCAGCTCTTGCCCAGGTCTTCACGCAGGCGGGTGCCACGGCCGATGATCTGCTTGAACAGGGTCATGGACTTGATGTTCTGGTCCAGCACGATGAGCTTGCAGGTCTGGGCGTCCACCCCGGTGCTCATGAGCTTGGAGGTGGTGGCGATGACGGGGTAGGTCTTTTCGGGGTCGATGAAGTTGTCGAGTTCGCGCTTGCCCTCGACGTTGTCGCCGGTGATCTGCACCACGTATTTGGGGTGGGTGGCGCAGATGTCGGCGTTGGCATTGACCAGGGCCTGGCGCATGCGGGCGGCGTGGTCGATGTCTTCGCAGAAGACGATGGTCTTGGCGCAGCGGTCGGTGGCCTTGAGGTATTCGGTGATCCTCGCCGCTACCAGCGCGTCGCGCTGTTCCAGCACGAGCTTGCGATTCATGTCCGTGCCTGTGTACACGCGATCTTCGATCAGATTGCCGTGCTTGTCGGTCATGCCCTCCGTAGGACGCCAACCGAAGGTGTCCTTGTCCAGATCTATGCGGATGACCTTGTAGGGCGCCAGGTAGCCGTCTTCGATGCCCTGGCGCAGGCTGTAGGTGTAGAGGGGCTCGCCAAAGTAGTCGCTGTTGGAAACGTCCTTGGTTTCTTTGGGTGTGGCGGTCAGGCCGACCTGGGTGGCACTGCTGAAATAGGTGAGGATGTCGCGCCAGGCCGAGTCTTCATCCGCGCTGCCACGGTGACACTCGTCCACCACGATGTGGTCGAAGAAGTCGGGCGAGAACTGCTTATAGATATTGCTTTCTTCTGCTGTGCCGGTGACGGCCTGGTAGAGCGAGAGATAGATCTCGTAGCTCTTGTCCACCTGCTTGGTGGTTTTGTTCACCGCCAGTGCGACGTCTTCCACAAGCGCTGTGTCCTGCGCGCTTACCCGTTCCACGCCTTTGGCATTCGGGCTGAGCTTGGCCATGGCGCCCTTAAAGGGCCGGAAGTCGTTGACCATGGTCTGGTCGATGAGGATGTTGCGGTCAGCCAGAAAGAGGATACGTTTCTTGGCGCCGCTTCTCCACAGTCGCCAGATGATCTGGAACGCGGTGTAGGTCTTGCCGGTGCCGGTGGCCATGACCAGCAGCACCCGGTTGCGGCCGGCGGCGATGGCTTCCACCGTGCGGTTGATCGCGTTGAGCTGGTAATAACGCGGTGTCTTGCTGACTGCGTAGTCGAAAGCGACAATGCGGCGGGTTTCTTCGTTCCACCCTTTCCAGGCGCAGTAGCGCTGCCACAGTTCCTGCGGACCGGGGAACTCGTCCAGAGCCAGGTTCTGTTCCAGCGCGCCGGTGGCAAGCGTGGCGTCACGGAACACAAAACCGTCACCATTGCTCGAAAAAACGAACGGCACCTCCAACAGCTGGGCGTAGGTGATGGCCTGGGCCATGCCGGCGCCGACGGCGTGTTTGTTGTCCTTGGCCTCGACCACGGCCAGCGGGATATTGGTTTTGTAGAACAGCGCGTAATCGGCGCGCAACACTGTGGACTTGTCGCGCTGGGCCTTGGTGCCGCGCACCACGACGTGGCCTGCCCGCAGGGGATATTCGCGAAAGATCTGCTCCAGCCCATGCCACCCGGCCCGCTCCATGGCGGGCCGGATGTATTTGTCGCAGATGTCGCTTTCCGAGAGTTGCTTCTTGTTCAAACCGGCCTCCCCGCGATCCGCCTGTTGGGATCGGGGCAAGTGTGCCACGGCCGGTGCCGAACCGTCAGCGGGGGAATCTCAGGCCGCTTCGCGGTAGAACGGCCCGGCGCTGCCCAGTGCCCGCGTGGGCAACGGCGCCACCGCATCGTGGATGGCACCGATGTGCTCGGGCGTGGTGCCGCAGCAGCCGCCCACGATGTTGACCAGGCCCTCGGCCGCGAACTCACGCAGCAGGCGGCTGGTAACTTCCGGTGTCTCGTCGAAACCGGTCTCGCTCATGGGATTGGGAAGGCCGGCATTGGGATAGCAACTGATGTAGGTATCGTCCGCCACCTTGGCCAGCTCCTGGATGTAGGGGCGCATCAGCGCCGCACCCAGGGCGCAGTTCAGACCCACGGCCAGTGGCCGGGCATGGCGCACGCTGTGCCAGAAGGCGGTGACGGTCTGGCCGCTGAGGATGCGGCCCGAAGCATCGGTCACCGTGCCGCTGATGATGAGCGGCAGGCGCTGACCCGAACTCTCGAAGTACTCGTCGATGGCGAACAGCGCGGCCTTGGCGTTGAGCGTGTCGAAGATGGTTTCAACCAGCAACACGTCGGACCCACCCTCGACCAGGGCTTCGACCTGCTCGTAGTAGGCGGCACGCAGTTCTTCAAAGGAGGTGTTGCGCGCACCGGGGTCGTTCACGTCCGGGCTGATGCTGGCGGTCTTGGGCGTGGGGCCCAGGGCGCCCGCCACGAAACGCGGCCGGTCCGGGGTGCTGTACTTGTCGCAGGCCTCGCGCGCGATGCGGGCCGAAGCCAGGTTCATCTCGCGCGCCAGAGACGCCATGTCGTAGTCGGCCTGGGCCACGGTGGTCGCGCCGAAGGTGTTGGTCTCGACCAGATCGGCGCCGGCGGCCAGATAACCCTCATGAATGTCGCGAATGATGTCGGGCCGGGTCAGGGACAGCAGCTCGTTGTTGCCCTTGACGTCCTTGTGGAAGTCCTGAAAACGCTCGCCGCGGTACTGCGCCTCGTTGAGCTTGAAGCGCTGGATCATGGTGCCCATGGCGCCGTCCAGGACGACGATGCGGCGGGCCAGGATACCGGGCAGGGTTTGGGCGCGGGTGTAGTGCAGCGGCTTCATAGCCCTCCATTGTAGAAAGCCTGGCCTGGAAGGCCCAAGGCCCGCCCAAAACCCGGGACAATAGAGCCCCATGAAACACCTCCTGCCCCGGGAAGCCTGGGAGCTCCTGCAGCAACAGCCGACGGCATTGTTCCTCGACGTGCGCATGGAAATCGAGTCGCTGTACGTCGGCCGCCCGCCGGGTGTGGTCAACATCCCCTGGTACGAATACCCGGACCTGACACCGGATCCGGCCGCTTTTGTGGCCGCCGTCGAACGCGAAACCGCCGGCGACAAGGGGCGCCCCCTGGTGCTGCTGTGCCGCAGCGGCAAACGCACGCTGGATGCCGGCGAGGTCCTGCAGAAAGCCGGCTTCACGCAGCTCTACAACGTGCTGCACGGCTTCGAAGGGGATCTGGACGACCACTTCAAGCGTTCCACCCTCAACGGCTGGCGCCACGACGGCCTGCCCTGGGAGCAGATGTGATCTCCCTCTTGCACCCGGTCTGACTTGAACACCCCGTTCCTGTCCCCCCGGGACATCCTGCGCCGCGTCTTCGGCTACGAGGCCTTTCGCGGCCCGCAGCAGGCCATCATCGAGCATGTCGTCGCCGGTGGCGACGCGCTGGTGCTCATGCCTACCGGTGGCGGCAAATCGCTCTGTTACCAGGTCCCGGCCATTGCGCGCCAGGACGCCGGTCAGGGCACCGCGATCGTGGTCTCGCCGCTCATCGCGCTCATGCACGACCAGGTCGGCGCCCTGCACGAAGCCGGTGTCGAGGCCGCTTTCCTGAACTCCAGCCTCACGGGCGAAGAAGCCGCGCAGGTAGAAAAACGCCTGCTGCGCGGCGAACTGACCCTGCTCTACGCGGCGCCCGAGCGCGTCACCACACCGCGCTTCCTGGCCCAGCTCGATGCCCTGGCCGAGCGCGGACAGTTGGCCCTGTTCGCCATCGACGAAGCGCATTGCGTGAGCCAGTGGGGCCATGATTTCCGGCCCGAGTACCGCGCACTCACGGTCCTGCACGAGCGCTACCCCGGCGTGCCGCGCATCGCGCTGACCGCCACAGCCGATGCGCTGACACGCGCCGACATTGTCGAGCGCCTGCAACTCGAGCAGGCGCAACAGTTTGTCAGCAGCTTCGACCGGCCCAACATCCGCTACACCATCGTCGAGAAGAAGGACGCGCTGAGCCAGCTGCTGCGTTTCATCGAACGCGAGCATGCGGGCGAGGCCGGCATTGTCTACTGCCAGTCGCGCAAGCGCGTCGAGGACGTGGCCCAGTCGCTCAGCGAAGCCGGCATCCAGGCCCTGCCTTATCACGCCGGCCTGGATTCGGCCATACGCCAGCAGAACCAGAACCGCTTCCTGCGCGAGGAAGGGCTGGTCATGGTCGCCACCATCGCCTTCGGCATGGGCATCGACAAACCCGATGTGCGTTTTGTCGCCCACCTGGACATGCCCAAGAACATCGAAGGCTATTACCAGGAGACCGGCCGCGCGGGCCGCGACGGCGCGGCGGCCGATGCCTGGATGGCCTACGGCCTGCAGGACGTGGTGAACCAGCGCCGCATGATCGACGAAAGCCCGGCCGGCGAGGATTTCAAGCAGGTCATGCGCGGCAAACTCGACGCCCTGCTGGCCCTGGCCGAGGCGACCGACTGCCGCCGTGTGCGCCTGCTGGGCTACTTCGGCGAGGTCTACGGAGCGAGCCCGCCCGCCGCCGGGCCGCCCCAAGGCGGGCACGACCCCCTCGGGGGGCAGCGAGGACACGAAGTGCCGGGCGTGGTGGCCACATGCGGCAACTGCGACAACTGCCTGCACCCGCCCGCCGTGCAGGACGGCAGCGAACTCGCACGCAAATTCTTGAGTTGCATCTACCGTGTGCAACAGGCCAGCGGCATCAGCTTTGGCGCCGGCCACATGATGGACATCCTGCGCGGCAAGCAGACCGAGAAGGTGGCCCAGTACGGGCACGAGCAGCTCAGCACTTTCGGCATCGCCAAGGAGGCTGGCGAAAGTGAGTTGCGCGCGGTCCTGCGCCAGCTGATCGCGATCGGCGCGGTGGCCGTGGACGGAGGCATGTTCAACACCCTGCGGCTGACCGACGGTTCCCGGGCCGTGCTCAAGGGGGAAGTGAAGGTGCAGTTGCGCGAGTCGGTGGCGACGCCCACGGCCAAACGCAGCCGCCGGGCCGGCGCGCTGGCACCGGCAGCGCAAGCCCTGGGAGTGGACGACCAGGTGCGTTACATCAACCTGAAAACCTGGCGCGCCGAGGTGGCGCGCGAGCACAACCTGCCGGCCTATGTGATCTTCCACGACGCCACGCTGGCCGAGATTGCGCGGCGCCGCCCGCAAAGTCTGGAAGACCTGCAGGGCATCAGCGGCATCGGCGCCAAGAAGCTCGAGGCTTATGGCGCCGATGTGTTGAGGGTGGTGGCAGACGGGGCTTGAAAGGCGGCCTGCCGGCGCCTGACTTTCCGCTCAGTGACGGCGGAAGTTGCTTTCGTAGGACATGGCTGCAGCGGACATGGTGTTCTGCAGGCGCTCGATGGCACGGCTGTGGCGCTGCACCTTGGAGTTGTCGCACAGCTGCTGGCGGTGGTGCTGCATGAGCTTGTCGAATTTGGTGCGGCAGGGCTCCAGCACGCCGGCCAGGTGCAGGGCGATGTAGGCCACGTGGTCAGCCTGGGTCTGGCGGAACTCATCCGTCCACTGCTTGAAAAGCTGCCACTTGTAGGTGCCCTTTTCCGGCACTTTGATGATGTCTTTGCGCATGGTCATAAAGTCCTCTGCTGCGGGTCCAATGACTTCGGTGATCTGCCGGGACCGTCCCGGCGGCTCATACCGGCACCCGCCATGGACCTATGACGCTTGAGCGATGTAAACGGTTGACATAGGCCCGATGGACCTGGCCGACAAGCTGTGTCCAGGCGCAACAAGCCCGCTATTTACATAGGGTTATTGCATGAAGCCGACGCTGCGGCTTTCCCGTACTTCGGGCTTGATGCGGTGCTCGGCTTCGAGCTGCTCCAGGAATTCCAGCGCATCGAAACCGCCCCCCAGGATGTCAGCCTGACGCTGCACCGCAGCAAAATCGCCCGGGCAGAGTTGGTCCAGCAGGTCCAGCCGGTGCTGCAACTCGGGGCTGAGCCGCTCGGCCTGACCGCCCAGGGCCTCGGTCACGAACATGGCATGGCGCTGCTCGCGCGTCAGCGCCTTGAAGCGGATCTTGAAGGTGAAACGCCGCAGCGCGGCCTGGTCGATGCGGTCGAACAGATTGGTGGTGCAGATGAAGACCCCCTTGTGCCGCTCCATGCCCTGCAGCATCTCGTTGACCTCGGTCACCTCGTAGGTGCGCTGGGCGCCGCGGCGGTCCTGCAAAAAACTGTCGGCCTCGTCCAGCAACAGCACGGCGTTCTCGGCCTCGGCCTCGGCGAACATGGCCGCCATGTTCTGCTCGGTCTCGCCGATGAACTTGCTGACCAGGTCGCTGGCCTGGCGGATCAACAGCGGCCGCCCCATCTGCTCGGCCAGGTGGGCAGCCAGCGCCGTCTTGCCGCTGCCCGGCGGGCCGTAGAAGCACAGGCTGCCACGGCCGCGCGCCTGCAGTGCCTGCACCATGCGCGGCAACTCGAAACGACTCTCCACATTCAGCAGGGTCAGGTCATAACGCGTGTCCAGGTGCTGCGCCGGTGCGTTTTCGCGCCGGCCGCCCAGGGCCAGATCGGCATTGCGCAGCTGCCGCTCGATCAGCGCTTCCAGCCCCCCCTGGGCGTTCGGCGCCTCCTGCGCCGGGACGACCAGGCCGGCAAAACGCAGGGCCGTATGGATCTGGGCCGGGGTCAGCCCCTTGCGCGCCACGAGACGGGCCACGAAGGCGTCGGACACAGCCACCCCTTCCAGGGCCCGGTGCACCAGCTGTTCGCGCGCGCCAGGGGGCGGCGATTTCAACTCCAGGTGGTAGGCAAAACGGCGTCGGAAGGCCGGGTCGATCTGCTCGATGCGGTTGGTCACCCAGACCGTGGGTACCGCATTGGATTCCAGGATCTGGTTGACCCAGGCCTTGCCGCTGACGCTGCTGGAAGCCGGCGCCCCGGTCTTCTCGGCCCGCACCAGCAGCTGGGCCGCCTCGCTGGAGATCGGCGGGAAAACGTCTTCCACCTCGTCGAACAGCAGGGCCGACTGCGCGCTGCCCTTGAGGAACACCTGGGCGATCTGCAGCGAGCGGTAGCGTTCGCGCCCGCTCAGCGAATTGCCGTCGCGGTCGGCGTACTCCACCTCGAACAGCTCCAGCCCCGCGGCCTGCGCCGCCACCTTCGCCAGCTCGGTCTTGCCGGTGCCCGGTGGGCCGTAGAGCAGCACATTGACACCCACCTCGCGCCGCGCCACGGCGTTGCGCAACAGGGTCGTGAGCATCTGCGCCTCCTCGCCGACGAAGTTGAAATCCTCCAGCGCCAGGCTGCTCTTGCTGACCGGCCGGGTGAAGACGGCCATCAATTCGGCCTGGTCGCGGTAGGCGCGCATCAGCACCGGCGGCAGCTTTTCGCTGACCTTCATGAGGTCGGCCAGGTCGGTGATGTTGTGCTCCGAGATCAGGTTGTCAACGAGGCCGATACGTTCCAGCCGCGAGCCGGTGCGCAGGGCCTCGCCCACCTCTTCGGCCTTGACGCCCGCCACCTCGGCGATGACAGCATAGGCCTCGGCCGCATTGTTGACCTTGAACTCGACCAGCAGGCTGCGCAGTTCACGCTGGTAACGCGTCAGCGTGCCGTAGAGCAGCAGGGCGCGCTCGGCCTGGTTGAGCTGCAGCAGGTTGGCCAGGGCGTCGATGTTCTTCTGCACCAGGGTGGATTGCTTCTTCAGGGTCTGGCGCAGCCAGTCGCCGGTCACGGCCAGCACCGCCAGCAGGTCGCGCGGCTGGCTCTTGGCGTAATCGTCGAGATAGAAGAACAGCGTGCCCTCTTCGTAAGGGCCCCGCCAGTCACCATACCGCGCCAGGAAAGCGTCCATGTCCAGCGCCTCGTGGCCGGCCCAGTGCTCGTTGCCGGCACAGCGCCGTTCCAGGTAGTCGCGCAGGCGCTGCAGCACAGGCAGGGGCCAGACCAGATGCCGGCCGGCCAGTTCGATGACGCCGTGCAGGTCGCGCCGCGCATTGAAGCCGCCACCCATGCGACTGACCAGGGTCAGCACAAAATGGGAGCACATCAGGTCCAGCACCGGCGCATCGCGCAGGCCGGGCGAGGCCAGCAAAGGCCCGTCTGCCTTGTCGATCAACAACCGCTTGACCATCCACCGCCCTCCAACAGGACCAGGTTCCAGGACGCGTTCACGATAACGCAGACCACGACCGCTGGGAAGCCCTGTCTGGCCATGACCGCCGGCCGGATGGCGCTTGACTTCCACGGCACGCCGGTACACCCTTGGCGGTTGCCTGTGTACGGTCAAGGCCTCGCATGTAAAATGCGCGCTGTCGATTACCAGCCCATAGAGGAAACAGCATGTCCCACCAGCAGCCCCAGTCCGACGACCCCATCGAGAACATCGTGCACACGGCACCGGTGGTCATCCCGTTGCTTGGCGGCCTGATGATTTTCCTGCTTGCTTTCATCGCCGTCTTCATGGCCTGATGTCCGTGACGCCCATGCGGCCGCCACGCCTTGGGGCTGCGGTGCACCTTCGATAGGGCGCCGCAGCCCCCTCACCTCTCTCCCGTGCCCATGCCTGGGCGGCACCTGCGCCATCAGCGCGCGCCCCTCGTTCCCGACCCTCACTTTCTGCGTCTCCCGACGCAGCCAGCCATGACGGCCCACGCACCCGCGGCCGCACACAGACAACCGCGCCCGGCCTTTTCTCAAGGCATAGGGTTATGCATGTTTTGCATGAGTTTTGACTGTAACCCGGATGTAACTCGGGATCCAGTTCATACAATGGCCCGCACCGGCGCCCGGCCGTGGCCGACGCTCAGGTTCTGAGGCCGCTCCGGGGCAGCTCCGGGAAGGCCGCAGCGAGAAGATCACCACAACCAGGAGCCGAGTCCATGAATTCTCCCGTGATGCAGGGTATCCACCTGAATGCCCCCAGCCATGTGAAACACGCCCGGCTGCTGGCCTGGGTGGCCGACATGGCGGCCCTGTGCCAGCCCGCCGCCATCTACTGGTGTGATGGCAGCGACGCCGAATACCAGCGCCTGTGCGAGCAACTGGTCGAGGCGGGCACTTTCGTGAAGCTCAACGAAAGCAAGCGCCCGAACAGTTTCCTGTGCCGCTCCGACGCCAGCGACGTGGCCCGCGTGGAAGACCGCACCTTCATCTGCTCGGCCCGCAAGGACGACGCCGGCCCGACCAACAACTGGATCGACCCGGCCGAGATGCGCGCGCTCATGCAGTACGGCAAGGTCGATGGCACGCCCGCCCTCTTCAAGGGCTGCATGAAGGGCCGCACCCTGTACGTGGTGCCCTTCTCCATGGGCCCGCTGGGCAGCGACATCGCCCATATCGGCGTCGAACTCTCCGACAGCCCCTATGTGGCCGTCAACATGAAGCTCATGACCCGCATGGGCAAGGCCGTCTACGACGTGCTCGGCACCGACGGCGACTTCGTGCCGGCCATGCACACCGTGGGCGCGCCGCTGCAGCCGGGCCAGAGGGACAGCAGCTGGCCCTGCAACCAGACCAAGTACATCGTGCACTACCCCGAGACGCGTGAGATCTGGTCCTACGGCTCGGGCTACGGCGGCAACGCCCTGCTGGGCAAGAAATGCTTCGCGCTGCGCATCGCCTCCAACATGGGCCGCGACGAAGGCTGGCTGGCCGAGCACATGCTGATCCTGGGCGTGAGCAACCCCCAGGGCAAGAAATACCATGTGGCTGCGGCCTTCCCCAGCGCCTGCGGCAAGACCAACTTCGCCATGCTGGTGCCGCCCGCTGGTTTCGAAGGCTGGAAGGTCACGACGGTCGGCGACGACATCGCCTGGGTCAAGCCCGGCCCCGATGGCCGCATGTACGCCATCAACCCGGAAGCCGGCTATTTCGGCGTGGCCCCCGGCACCAACTACAAGACCAACCCGAACTGCATGGAGTCGCTCAAGCGCGACGTGATCTACACCAACGTCGCGCTGACCGACGACGGCGACGTCTGGTGGGAAGGCATGGACGGCGAGCCGCCGGCCCATGCCATCGACTGGCGGGGCTTGGACTGGACACCGCAGATCGCCAAGGAAACCGGCGCCAAGGCCGCCCACCCGAACTCCCGCTTCACCGTGGCCGCCACCAACAACCCGGCGCTGGACCCCGAATGGGACAACCCCAAGGGCGTGGCCATCGACGCTTTCATCTTCGGCGGTCGCCGCTCCAACACCGTGCCGCTGGTGACCGAGGCCCGCAACTGGACCGAAGGCGTCTACATGGCCGCGACCATGGGCTCGGAAACCACGGCGGCCATCATCGGCCAGCAGGGCGTGGTGCGTCGCGATCCCTTTGCCATGCTGCCCTTCACGGGCTACCACATGGGCGACTATTTCGCGCACTGGCTCAAGCTCGGCGAGAAGGTCGTCGCCCGGGGTGCGCGTGTGCCCTCCATCTTCACGACCAACTGGTTCCGCAAGGGCGAGGACGGCAAGTTCGTCTGGCCCGGCTACGGCGAGAACATGCGCGTGCTCAAGTGGATGATCGACCGCATCGAGAACGAGGTGCGGGGCCAGGAGCACTTCTACGGCGTGAGCCCGGCCTACGAGGAGTTCAACTGGAAAAGCCTGGACTTCACACCCGAGCAGTTCAAGTCCGTGACCAGCATCGACAAGGCCCTCTGGCTGCAGGAGCTCAAGCTGCACGACGCACTGTTCGAGCAGATCGACGCGCGCCTGCCCCAGGCCTTGCGCGACACGCGCCAGCGCATCGAGAACCTGCTGACGGCCTGATCACAGGACTCTCATCGAAAAGGGGCGCACAAGGCGCCCCTTTTTTCTTGCTCGCTTGCAAGCCGGCGGGCTCCTGCCCATCCGCCTCTTTACTCTGGCAGAACGAGTCCACGGCTGGCCCGCACACCCGAAGGCTCGCGCAAGCTCAGCGCGACGGCCTGGGGCCTCAGACCCGGCGGCAACTGGAGCTTGCCCGTCATCTTCAGGTAACGCGCGACCCGCAGCCGGTAGGCGCCGCTGGCACGCTGGCTGTCGGGCGGAAAGGTCCATTGCACCGCATGTCCGTCCTGCATCCCCAGCACCAGGAACTCGAAACTGCCTTCGTAGGAACGCCCGTCGTTCGAAACCACGAATTCATAGGCCAGCTCACCCGGGACGGCACGGGCTCTGGCGATGTCCAGGGTCTGGATCTGCAAGCCCTCCAGGGCGAGCGGCGCCAGCGGATCGGCTGGTGGTGGCTCGGCCGGGGCCGGTGGCCGCGCAGCGGGCGGTGTGTCCGGCTGGCCAGCTTCATCGACGTCAGAGGCCACGGTCATGGCCGGGGCGTCGGGCCGGGGCTGGCGTTCGTACCGGATCCCGGCATAAAAACTCACGACGCAAAGCACTACGAGGGACCCCGCCCGCAGGCTGTACTGCGCCCAGACCTTCCAGCGCGGTACGGGCTCGGTGATCACGATGCTCGGCGGCATCTGTGCGAACAGGCTTCGATTAAAGGGAGAGGACACGTTGGCGGGGGTTTCTTGAGCACTTCAGCAAAACTGCGGCATTTCGCAGCGCCGATGTCTGGACTTTATAGCTTCTTGCGATTGCATTGAAGCCTCCGACCAAGAACCTCAAAGAAAAAGCCACCCGAAGGCGGCTTTTTCATACGCTTGCAGACAGCGCAGCAGCGGGAGGAACGCTTACTCGTTCCAGACGCGGCTGGTCAGACGGGCAATGCGACCGGCAGCGTGGTAGTTCACGACACGGACAGCCGTCTCGTTGACCACGGCATCAGCGTCGCCATTTTCGGCGCGGGTGGCGGCAGCCTGGATATCAGCCATCACCCGCGAATCCTTGCGGGCCAGGTCCCAGAGGCGCTCATCGGCGCGGCGGCGGGCGATGCCCTGCGACCAGGCATCCAGGCCTTGCATGACACGACCGGCCAGACCGCGGGCGGTCGGAGCTAGCAGGGCCAGGGCGGCAAAACCGATGAGCCACATCAGGACCCAGACGGCCATCAGATGGCCGTCGGCCCAGGTGTCCATGAGCTGGTCGGCCACCACCACCAGGGTCGCCACCATGGCGGCGAGCAACACACCGGCCAGACCGCGTGTGGCCGTGAAACCGCTGCGCAGGATGCCGGCGGCATTGACGACGCGCTCGAAACGCTCGACGCCGGGGTGGCTGTTCGAGTACTCAAGGTGGACGAAACTGTTGTTCATGGTGAACCTCCTGGGTGAAATATTTGCTGCGATGTCGAGATATTAGGGTTTTTACTACTGTCATTCAACTTTATATTAATGATGATCAAAATTCACAAGAGTGATGTACTATCGCCAAATGTCTGAACTCAACTTCCGCACCCTGGATCTGAACCTGCTGCGGGTTTTCGATGAAATCATGGCTGAGCGCAGCCTGACAAAGGCTGCCGGCAAGTTATCACTCACTCAACCAGCTGTCAGCAATGCACTGCGGCGTCTGCGCGAGGCTCTGGGCGACGAACTGCTGCGCCGCAGGGGGCAGGGTCTGGAGCCGACGCCGCGCGCCCTGGCTCTGTGGCCCACCGTGCAGCAGGCCCTGCAGGCCTTGCAGGAAACGCTGGCGCCCGGCAGCTTTGTGCCCGGCCAGGCCAACACCACCTTCGTGCTGGCCATGGCCGATGCCACCGCCGCCGAACTGATCCCAGGCCTGATCGCGGTGATCGACCGTGACGCCCCGGGCGTCACCATCCGCGTCGTGCCGCTGACCACCCGGGACCCGCGCCGTCTGCTCGACGAAGAGGCCGCCGATCTGGCCATCGGTTACTTTCCAGCCGTGCTGGCCTCGCTGACAGCCCAGGCCCAGGCCGGCGACACCGTGGCCTTCGAGCATCAGCCCCTCTATCGCAGCGACTATGTCTGCGTGATGCGGCGCAACCATCCGCTGGCCCATGAGGAACTGACGCTGGACCGTTATTGCGCGGCGCGCCATCTGCTGGTCAGCTTCTCAGGCCGGCCCTATGGCTTCATCGACGAGGCCCTGGCCGGGCAGGGAAGGCAACGCCAGATCGTGCTGACCGTCAACCAGTTCTTCACCGCCGGGCGCGTGGTCTCGACATCCGATCTGCTGACCGTGCTGCCGCGGCACTTTGTCAGCGTGACCGGCATCGCCGACCAGCTGGTCCTGCGCGAGCTGCCCTTCAGAGTGCCGGCGGTGCATGTCGACGCGGTCTGGCACCGCCGGCTGCAGCACAGCGGTGCGCATGCCTGGCTGCGCGAGGTGCTGGCCCGATTGCCGCAGCAGCGGCGAGGGGAACAGGAAACCACACCTCCTTGACACAAGTCAAAGTTCCGGCGGCCCATCTCTCTACACTGACTGCACCCACAAAGGAGCTCACCATGAAAATTCTTCTGGCTGTCGACGGCAGCGAGTACACCAAAAAAATGCTGGCCTACCTGACCACGCATGACAGTCTGTTCAGCGCCGACCACAGCTACACCATCTTCACGGCCCAGCCCCAGCTGCCTCCCCGTGCCCGTGCCGCCGTGGGCAAGGAGATCGTTGACAAGTACCACACCGAAGAAGCCGAGAAGATCGTGGCCCCGGTGTCCAAGTTCCTGGCCCGGCATGGCATCGAAGCCAAGAGCCAGTGGAAGGTCGGCCCGGCCGGTGAGACCCTGGCCAAGGTGGCCGAGTCCGGCAAGTTCGACTTGATCGTCATGGGCTCCCACGGCCACGGCGCCCTGGGCAATCTGGTGATGGGTTCGGTCGCCACGCAGGTGCTGGCGCACTGCGGCGTGCCGGTGCTGCTGGTCCGCTGAGCCACAGCCCACTCACGCGCGCCGTCACCGCTGCCCCGGCGGTTGACGGCGTTTCTGCGTCGGGCCCCGCTGGCTCTTCAACGCTGCAGCGGCGCTGCCTGCGGCTCGGCCACCACACCGGCCAGCGTCAGGCCCATCCATTGCCGCAAGTCGGCCCACATGCGCTGGATCTCGACATTGCGCGGCGTCAGCAGGGCGCTGGGGAGTTCGATCGTCACCACGGGCATGCCCCTGTGCACGCCGCCGTAGTTGCCCAGCGAGCCCGGGAAGATGCCGACCTGGTCCAGGTAGAGCCGGCCCAGGCGACGCGGCGGCTCGATCGGGCCGTCGAAGTCGAGCACACCATAGGGCGCGTGGATGCTCACGATGAGGTTGGGCTTGAAACGCTGCATCTCGTCGTGCAGGAAACGGCTTTCGGGTTCACTCAGCGGCATCCTGCCCGGCCAGCGCCGCGGGTCCTTGCGGGTGCGCTTCTCCCAGTAGATCGCGGCGTCGCGCTCCCAGTTGGGCGTGGGGAAATTGCGGTTGAGGTCCACACCATTGGCATTGACACGGCGTGCCGGCTTGTCGAACAGGCCATCGGGATTGAGCGCAGGTATGAAGCGCCAGTGGATCGCCTCCGGCGTCCCCTGCGCCAGCCGGATCCAGTGCAAAGCCACCGAAGCCGATGACAGCTCGTCCCCATGCATGCCGCCGATCACCAGGACGCGCAAACGCGTTGTGGGCGGTTGGACATCACGCGTGTAGATCATCCGGCCCTTGACGCTGCGCCCATCGCTGGGCTGCAACTGCGTCGCCTGGCACAGGGCCCAGCTCACGTTCGGCAAGCGTGCATAGAACTCGTCGCAGGCGCGCCCATTGGCCTGCGCGCTCATGGCCAGCAGCAGCGGCACTGCGGCTGCCGCCATCCGTTTACAGAAACCCATGCCGGCATTCTAGGGCGCGCCCAATTTCAGGTAAATTGCACGCATGGTGCGACTCGATGTCGCTTCATGTGGTCCTTGTGACCGCCTTTAACTAATGACTTCCTCTCTCTATAGCAGAGGGGAAGTTGCCCCCTAAAAAGGGCCAAATCTGTGACGGCTGTGAAGCCTTTTCTCTGCCGTCTGCCGGACACCGAAAGGTGCATCCGCAGTGGTTTCGTACCCGCAAGGGAGCGAAATTTCGGCATATATGAGACATGGATTTCATCTTTACCCAATCTTTACGATCACCTAGTGATGCTTCAGACTGGAGTGGATGCGATTAGTCATGAGCGCAACCGCGCTCCGTGTCTTGCTTTCCTACAAAGCCACCGGTGGAACCCGGTGTCCTCGACTACATGTGCTGGCTGAGTAATTGGCTGGTGCAGAGCTGTAGTTAAACGACCCGTGCGCTTGCGCACACAGAACAGGTGCAAACCTGTTCGACCTCACGAGTAGGAAGTGAGGGGGCCGCCGAGGAATTAGGTATGGGAAAGATATCTGAACGCTCGTCCGAATCGTCGTTAGCAATAAGTGGCTTACTCCTATCTCCGCCGCAAGGCGGGAGCCACGTACCAAAACGGTGTGATGCCTTGGGACTACATGTCATGCCCTGTAGTCCGTTCCCTGATGGCATCCGGCGAAAAGAGCGTCCCTACCCCTGACTGTTGGCAAGCCAGCCGACGGGGCACGGAGTGAAACGAGGTAAACCCAATGTCCCGCCCATGTCCTCGGACACGGGCAGCCTGAGCGTAAGCGACGGTGTTGGGCCAGTGGGCAGAGGAAGTTGCAAAAAGCGAATGGCGGTCCGTAATGGGTCGCATAGGTGCCATGCACTGAGGTGAAAGCCTGCCAACTTGCAACAGGTGCGACGGCGCAAGCCGTCTGTGTACTTAAACCGACCCCGAGGGTATTCGACCCTCGGGTCGAACTACCTTCATTTGGGGTCAGCCTGAATGGAGAGAGGTATGGAAAACATCCGCAAGGATGCTGCGCTCCCCAACGTGACTGACTGGCATTCCATAGACTGGAAGAAGGTCATGTTGTTCGTAGGGAAGATGCAGACGCGCATAGCGTTAGCTGAAACGGAAAAGGACTTCCGCCGGGTCGCAAGACTACGAAGAAGCCTGATCCGCTCCTGGCAAGCAAGGGCACTTGCTGTCAGGCGAGTAACTGAAAACCAAGGGAAGCGAACGAGTGGCGTCGATCGCGAGCTTTGGGACGAGCCACACAAGAAATTGGCAGCGGTGAGTCGACTGAACCAACGGGACTACAAAGCACGGCCCTTGCGTCGTGTCTACATCCCTAAACCAAATGGAAAGGAACGCCCTTTGGGTATCCCCACCATGCTCGACAGGGCGATGCAGGCCTTACACCTGCTTGCGCTGGAGCCTACCGTGGAATGCGCGTCCGACCCGAATAGCTACGGCTTTCGGAAAGGACGGTCAACGCACGACGCAAGGGCTCAACTGTTCGTGTCCCTCTCTCAGCAAGCCTCGGCTCGCTGGGTGCTGGATGCGGACATCGAGGGGTTCTTCGACCACATCAACCATGATTGGTTAGTAGCTAACGTGCACATGCACAAGCGAACACTGCGCACATGGTTGAAATCCGGGGTAGTTGACGCGGGTCAGCTCCGGGCCACGGCAGAGGGCACGCCGCAAGGTGGTGTCATCTCGCCGGTGTTAGCGAATGTTTGTCTCAATGGTTTGGAAATCGGACTCAAAGCGTACTTGAAAGAGGCGCTCGGAACGGTGAAAACCAAAGAGGCAAAGGTGCATCTTGTCAGATATGCGGACGATTTTGTGGTGACCAGCGAATCGAGAGATCTGCTGGAAACTATCGTACGACCATGGGTGGAAGCGTTCCTGCGCGAGCGGGGATTGCGACTGTCCGAGACCAAGACACGGGTCGTTCATATAGATGACGGATTTGATTTCCTCGGATGGAATTTCCGGAAATACTCCGGAAAGATGCTCATCAAGCCAAGCCGGAAAAACGTGAAAACGTTCTACGACAAGGTAAGGGAAATCATCACCACTTCGCTGCACATGCCAGAAAGTGTGCTCATAACGCGGTTGAACCCGGTCTTAACTGGCTGGGCTCGATACCACGAAGGTGTAGTGGTCAAGACTACCTACAGCAAACTCGACCACCTCATATGGTGGAAGCTGATGCGGTGGGGTAAGAGGCGGCATCCTCGAAAAACCGGTAAGTGGGTCGTTGACCGCTACTGGAATACTTCCGGTTCACGCTGGGAGTTTGAGGGACACGACACCGACCGGAACGGCAACCCGATACAGCTTCGGTTGTATCGCTTGGCGGACACAAAGATTGTTCGCTGGGTCAAGGTGAAAGGGGATTACAACCCGTTCCATCCGGACTGGGAGTACTACGGCGAGAAACTGCGGCAGCAACGGATGCGTAACGCAATCTGGGGCTACCAACGTCTCAAGCTGTGGTTCTCTCAGGGTGGTGAGTGCGCGCGCTGTGAGCAACCATTAGACGATGCTGAGGAAAGCTGGGATGACCACCATATCATCTACAGACAGCATGGGGGGAGTGACGCTCTCTCCAATCGGGTGCTGTTACACCCGATATGTCACCGGCGAGTCCACGCCCTTGGCTTAGAGGTTACTATTGATCTTCTCTAAAAACATGACAACCGCTGTACCGTCCGTGCGTTATGTCTGCAGGCTTGTTCCTGGAGAATATGGGCATGGTGCAAAAGCGATTGAGCGAGGCGGCGAAAAAGCGGGTGCG
>NZ_BAAGWN010000033.1:0-8890 GCF_054780335.1 Curvibacter fontanus | reverse complement strand
TTCCGTGCAAGACCTCAAGAGAAAGCTCATGCGATACATCCGCAAGTACAACGAGCAACCCAAACCCGTGAAATGGAAGTATTGCGATCTGTCACGGCGCATTACTACCGATTCAATCGTTACAGTCCACTAGGGGCTAGGCACGTTGAGAAAAAATCTTTGGGTTTCGAACCCATGCGGCACAGACGCCCACAACCCAGATCAAGAAAAATGGACCAATCAGAAACTCGATAAAGCCAAGCGGAGAAAAAATAAAAGTGCAAGGACCATTCCAAATCGAAGTGCCGAAGGATCTTTCTGTAACGTATATCGGAGCCCCAAGCTCTTGACATATATTTATCCACCACGCCAGCCAAGACGGTACCACCCAAACACACTCGCCTTTAGCCCCCAGCTCTTTTAAGTAAAAAACGATACCGACTAGCAGCCAGATTAGTGAACCACCAAATGTCGCGCGCAAAATAACATCAAAAATAAGAACAGACTTGACTCGCTCCAAGACCTTCATGCGCCCTCCAGAATTAATCAATATTGACAAAGTGCTTTTTGAGCCCGGTTCAGCACGAAGCAATTTTTACCATGTGAAGAGAACTTTAGCTAGTTTGGCAACTCAACGCAGAAAAGAAAAAGCCCGCACGAAGCGGGCTTTTTCAAATAGCGCCTAAGACAGCCATCAGATGTTGTCGGTAAAGCTGCGCAGCTTGTCCGAGCGCGAGGGATGCTTGAGCTTGCGCAATGCCTTGGCCTCGATCTGACGGATGCGCTCGCGGGTCACGTCGAACTGCTTGCCCACCTCTTCCAGCGTGTGGTCGCTGGTCATCTCGATGCCGAAGCGCATGCGCAGCACCTTGGCTTCGCGCGGCGTGAGGCTGTCCAGGATGTCCTTGACCACGTCGCGCAGGCCGGCCTGCATGGCGGCTTCCACCGGGGCGGTGTTGGCCGTGTCCTCGATGAAGTCGCCCAGGTGGCTGTCGTCGTCGTCGCCGATGGGAGTTTCCATCGAGATCGGCTCCTTGGCGATCTTCATGATCTTGCGGATCTTGTCCTCGGGGATCTCCATCTTCTGCGCGAGCAGGCTGGCATCAGGCTCGAAGCCGAACTCCTGCAGGTGCTGGCGGCTGATGCGGTTCATCTTGTTGATGGTCTCGATCATGTGCACCGGGATGCGGATGGTGCGGGCCTGGTCCGCGATGGAGCGGGTGATGGCCTGGCGGATCCACCAGGTGGCGTAGGTCGAGAACTTGTAGCCGCGGCGGTATTCGAACTTGTCCACCGCCTTCATCAGGCCGATGTTGCCTTCCTGGATCAGGTCCAGGAACTGCAGGCCGCGGTTGGTGTATTTCTTGGCGATGGAGATCACCAGGCGCAGGTTGGCCTCGATCATTTCCTTCTTGGCCGCGCGCGAGGAGGCCTCGCCCTCGTTCATGCGCTTGTTGATGTCCTTGAGCTGGTCCAGCGGCACCACCACACGCGACTGCAGGTCCATCAGCTTCTGCTGCAGGTCCTGCACCGGGGGGATGTTGCGCGCCATGACGGCGCTCCAGGGCTTGCCGGCGTGGGCCTGCTTCTCGATCCACTTGAGGTCCAGCAGATGCGAACGCGCCGGCTGGCCGTGCTTGTCGCGGCCGCTGAAGTCGGTGATGAAGTGGTCCTGCGGGTAGCCGCACTTGTCCACGATGATGCGGCGCAGCTCGCGCTCCTTCTTGCGGATGTCGTCCACCTGGGCGCGCACCAGGTCGCACAGCTTCTCGATGGTCTTGGCCGTGAAGCGGATGGTCATCAGCTCGTCGGACAGGGACTTCTGCGCCTTCTGGTAGGCCGGGGTGCCGTAGCCTTCCTTGTCGTAGATCTTGTGCACCTTCTCGAACAGGCTGCGCAGGCGGTCGAAGCGCTCCAGCGCCTGGTTCTTCAACTCCTCGAGTTTCTTGGTCAGGGCCTTGGAGCCGCCCTTGCCGTCGTCGTCGTCGGCTTCGTCGTACTCGTCGAAGTCTTCCTCGGCCACGAAGTCGTCGGCTTCCTGGGCGTTGACGAAGCCGTCAACGACCGTGGAGATGACGATCTTGCCTTCACGGATTTCCTCGCCCAGGCGCAGGATCTCGGCGATGGTGGCGGGGGAGGCGCTGATGGCCTCCATCATGTCCATCAGGCCGCCTTCGATGCGCTTGGCGATCTCGATTTCGCCTTCGCGGGTCAGCAGCTCGACCGTGCCCATCTCGCGCATGTACATGCGCACCGGGTCGGTGGTGCGGCCGAATTCGCTGTCCACGGTGGACAGGGCGGCTTCGGCTTCCTCTTCCGCTTCCTCTTCGGTGGCGGCGGTCGGGCCGGTGTTGTTCAGCAGCAGGGTCTCGGCGTCCGGGGTCTGCTCGTAGACGGCCACGCCCATGTCGTTGAGCATGGAGATCACGACTTCCAGCGTCTCGGCGTCGACCAGCTTGTCGGGCAGGTGGTCGGAGATTTCGCCGTGGGTCAGGTAACCCCGCGTCTTGCCCAGCTTGATCAGCTGCTTGAGGCGCTGGCGGCGCTTGGCCAGGTCTTCTTCGGACAGCACGGTCTCGTCCAGACCGAATTCCTTCATCAAGGCCCGTTCCTTGGCCTTGCTGATCTTCATGCGCAGGGGCTTGACCTTCTCGCCGGGGGCGGCGGCCGGTTCCTCGGCAAACTCGGCTTCGATGTCCGACAGGTCCAGGTCGCCTTCGGGCTTGTCGACGGCGTTCTTGGGTTTGCGGCCGCGCTTGGCGCCGGTCTTGGCCGGCGCGCCGGCTTCGGCGCCGGCGGCCTTGGGCGGGCGGCCCGGTTTCTTCTTGGCGACCACTTCGCCCGTGGCGGTGGCGGCGGTTTTCTTCAGCTCGGCGGCGGTCGGCTTGCCGGCCTTCTCGGCTTTTTCAGTCTTGGTGGGGGTCTTGGAAGCGGGCACTGTCTTGGCTTTCGTGGCGGGCTGCGCCTTGGCCACCGGCTTGGCCGCTGCCTTCACGGCCGCCTTGGGGGCGGCTTTGGCAACGGGTTTGGCCTTGGTGGCGGGCTTCGGGGCAGCCTTCGCGACGGGTTTTGCGGCGGGCTTTGCAGGCTTCTTGGACTTTTGAGCGGGCATGGATCAACCTCGAAACATCAAAAACTGGCACAAAGAAACAAACACAGCACCGAAAAAACCGGCGCAGTTGGGGGACAGAGGAGAAATCCTCAGGGGCAAGATGGGAGGGCGAACATTTGGGATGCAGTCCTTGCGGTAAGGTGGCCGGTCGTGCGCGGAGGCTACGGTTGGCCTGGCCCGGAGGTGCTGCTGTCGCTCTTGCCGAAATCAGACTTGGATTATACCCGGCAATCGCCGGAATTCAATGCCGGCGCGGCTTGCCGGGGCTCATTCCGCGGCGCTGACGCCCGTTTCCAGGGCCATGCGGCGCGTTTGCAGTTCGCGGTAGCGGGTCAGGGCCGCCGGGTCCAGCTGCGAGGCGGCGATGGCCTCGGTTTCTTCGGCCTTGAGCTGTTCGATCAGCATGCGCCTGAGCAGGTTGCGCAGTTCGGTCAAGGCCTCTCCCTGGTCGTCGGTGGCGGCCAGGTCGGAGCCGGTCATGAGTTTCTGGGCCAGGATCTGGGCCGGGTGCTCGCGCAAGGCCTCGCTCAGCGCGCCCCAGGGCAGGGGGCCGTGTTCATGCAACTGCGCTTCCAGCCAGCGCAGCAGTTCGCCATGGGCGTCCGGCAGGGCGCACAGCAGCCCATGGTCTTCGCTGGAAAGCTGGTCCCAGAGGTGGCTGTGCGCCAGCAGCAGCCGGGCGGCCTGGTCCGCGCGGTTGACCGGCAGGCTGCGGCCGGCCAGGCGCGAGGGCCTGGCGCGGTAGCCGGCAGGGGCGGAAGCCGCACCCGCGCTGCTGCGTTCGGAGCTGCGCGGTGCGCTCCCCCGAGGCGCGGTGTTCCACAGGCCGGCCAGTTCCTGGCTGTCAAGCTGGACCTGGCTGGCGATTTCGCCCAGCAGCTGGCGCTTGAGTGCGCCATCGGGCAGGGCGTTCCACAGCGGCTTGGCCTGGCTGGACAGGCGGGCGCGGCCTTCGGCCGTGCCCAGGTCGCAGTCTTCGCTCGCCGCTTCGATCAGGAAGCGGCTCAGCGGCATGGCCTCGCTGACGCAGCGCGCGAAAGCTTCCTTGCCGAATTCGCGGATGTAGCTGTCGGGGTCGTGTTCGGCGGGCAGGAAAAGGAACTTGACCGTGCGCACGTCGCTGGCGTAGGGCAGGGCGCCGTCCAGCGCGCGGCGCGCCGCGCGCCGGCCGGCGGCGTCGCCATCGAAGCTGAAGACCACCGCGTCGGTGAAGCGGAAGAGTTTCTGCACATGGTCGGTGGTGCAGGCCGTGCCCAGCGTGGCCACGGCATTGGGAAAACCCAGCTGGGCCAGGGCCACCACGTCCATATAGCCCTCGGTCACCAGCACGTAGCCGGCGTCGCGGATGGCGTTGCGGGCTTCGAAGAGACCGTAGAGCTCATGCCCCTTGCTGAAGACCGGGGTCTCGGGGGAATTCAGGTACTTGGGTTTCTCGTCACCCAGCACGCGCCCGCCAAAGCCGATGCACTCGCCCTTGACGTTGCGGATCGGGAACATGATGCGGTCGCGGAAGCGGTCGTAGCGCTTTTCCTCACCCTTGTCGTCGTCGGTATTGGTGATGACCAGGCCAGACTCCACCAGCAACGGGTCGTCGTACTGCGCAAACACGCTGGCCAGGCTGCGCCAGCCTTCGGGGGCGTAACCCAGGCCGAAAGCCTTGGCGACTTCACCTGACAGGCCGCGGCCCTTGAGGTAGTCCACCGCGCGTGGCGCGTTTTTCAGCTGCTTGCGGTAGGCCTCACCCGCTTTTTCGAGCACATCATTCAGTGTGGCCTGCTTCTGGCGCTGCTCGGCGGCGCGGGCGCGGTCCTGCGGACTGGCCTCGTCCTCCGGCACCTGCAGGCCGTAGTGCTGGGCCAGGTCGCGCACGGCCTCGATGAAGCTCATGCCGGTCTGTTCCATCAGGAAATTGATCGCGTCGCCGTGCTTGCCGCAACCGAAGCAGTGATAGAACTGCTTGCTCGGGCTGACCGTGAAGGAGGGCGACTTCTCGGCATGGAAGGGGCACAGGCCCATGAAGTTGGCGCCACCCTTCTTGAGCTGCACGGTGCGCCCGACGATCTCGACGACGTCGGCGCGGGCGAGCAACTCCTGGATGAAGGACTGGGGGATGGCCATGGGGCGATTGTAGGAAGAGTGCCCGGAGGCGGCGCAGGCTCAGTCGCCCTTGACCGTGCCCTCGCGCCGCGGGTCAGCCCCGCCGTACAGGCCCTTGCCGCGCACCTGGATGGCCTGCAGACCGCTGGTCAGCGCCTGTTCCTGCACGCGATGACCGCGCTGGCGCAGGGCCGCTGCCGTGCTCTTGGGAAAACGCTGTTCCTCCAACAAGACCGGCCCGCCAAAGGCCGCGAAGTTGGGTACATCGATGGCCTTCTGCACGTCCAGATTCCAGTGCAGCGTGCCGTAGATCAGCTTGCTCGTGTAATGGATGATGTAGGCGCCCCCCGGGCTGCCGCCGCTGAGCAGGAACTGGCCGCCGGGCCGTTCGAACACCAGCACCGGGCTCATGGACGAGCGCGGCCGCTTGCGCGGCTCCACGCGGTTGGCGATGGGCGCGCCCGACTCGCTGCGCGGCATGAAGCTGAAATCCGTGAGCTGGTTGTTGAGCAGGAAGCCCCCGGCCAGGCCCTGGCCGCGGTTGACCATGAGGCGCGAGCCCCAGGCAGCCTCGATGCTGCTGGTCATGGACAGGGCCCGGCCCTGGCCATCGACGATGCTGATGTGCGAGGTGCCGTGCTCGATCTGCTCGGGCATGGGCCCCAGGCTCTGCTGGACGCCGGCCGGGATGCCCGCGGGGGCGTCGGGCATGCGCCGCGCGCCCGGGCCGCTGCCGATGAGCCTGGCGCGCTGGGCCAGGTAGTCTTCGTCGAGCAGGCTCATCCAGCTGTCGCCCGGCGGCGGCACGTAGTCCGGGTCGGCCACGTAAACGGCGCGATCGGCAAAGGCCAGGCGCGAGGCTTCGGTGTAGAGGTGCAGCCAGTCCGGGCCGGGCTGCAGCCCCTGGGGGCCGCGTGCGGGCTGCAGCCGGGCTGCGGGTGTGTGCGCCAGCAGGCCCAGGATCTGCCCCATGGCCAGGGCGCCCGAACTCGGCGGCGGCATGCCGCAGATGCGGACGTCGCGCTGGCGGGCCCTGGGAGGGCTGAGCGGTCGCGCGCTGTAGACGAAGCACAGGGGAGGGCGCACCGTGGATTCGTAGTCGGCCAGGTCGGCCAGGGTGAGGCGGCCCGGGTTGCCCGGGTGTTCGCGGACCTTGCGCACGATGGCCGTGGCAATCTCGCCTTCGTAGAAGACGCGCGCACCCTCGTCGGCAATGCGGCGCAGCACGGCGCCCAGCTCCGGGTTCTTCAGGCGGTGGCCGACCGGCCAGGGCCGGCCCTGGCTGTCGAAGAAATACGCCGCGGCGTCCGGGTCCTGCCGCAGGGAGTCGGCCTCGGCGAGCAGGGCATGCAGGCGCGGGCCGACCGGGAAACCCTCTTCGGCCAGGGTGATGGCGGGTTGGAAGATCTGTCGCCAGGGCAGGCGGCCATGCTGCTGATGGGCCAGCGCCAGCATGTGCAGCACGCCGGGTGTGCCGACCGCGCGCCCGCCCACGGCTGCGGCCTGGAAGCTCAGGGGCTGGCGTTGTGCGTCGAGGAAGAGGTCTTCATCGGCCTCGCTCGGCGCAGTCTCGCGGCCGTCGTAGGCTTCGGTGATCCGGCCGTCGTGGTGCAGCATGAAGGCGCCGCCACCGATGCCGCTGGACTGGGGTTCGACCAGGGCCAGCACCATCTGCACGGCCACGGCGGCATCCACGGCGCTGCCGCCGGCCTTGAGGATCTGGTAACCCGCCTCGACGGCCAGCGGGTGCGCCGCCGCGACCGCAAACTTCTTGCTGGCCCAGCCGGCCTTGTTCTGCCGGCTGCTGGCGGCCTCGGGTTGGGCCGGGACACCGCTGGACGGTGCGGGGGATTTCGCACCGGCGGGGATCGCGAGCAGGAGCAGGCCTGCGAGCAGCAGAACCGGAAGTTGCCGTGTGCTGCGCATGCGAGCTCCTGGGAGGCGCTCAGCGCGGGGCCAGGCGGATGGCGCCGTCCAGGCGGATCACCTCGCCGTTGAGCATGTCGTTCTCGAAGATGTGCCGGGCCAGCTTGGCGTAGTCCTCGGGGGTGCCCAGGCGGCTGGGGAAGGGCACGCTGGCGGCCAGCGCGTCCTGGACCTCCTGCGGCATGCCGAAGAGCATGGGGGTGCCGAAGATGCCGGGGGCGATGGTCATATTGCGGATGCCGTTGCGCGCCAGGTCGCGCGCGATCGGCAGGGTCATGCCGACCACGCCGCCCTTGGAGGCGCTGTAGGCGGCCTGGCCGATCTGGCCATCAAAAGCAGCCACGCTGGCCGTGGAGATCATCACGCCGCGCTCGCCCGTGGCCTCGGGCTCGTTCTTGCACATGGCGTCGGCGGCCAGGCGGATCATGTTGAAGCTGCCGATCAGGTTGACCGTGAGGGTGCGGCTGAAGCTGGCCAGCGCGTGCGCGCCGTTCTTGCCCACGGTCTTCTCGGCCGGGGCGATGCCGGCGCAGTTGACCAGACCCATGAGCTTGCCCAGGGAGACGGCCTTGGCGACGACGGCCTGGGCGTCGGTTTCCTGGCTCACGTCGCATCTGACGAAAGCACCGGCTATCTCCCTGGCCACGGCCTCGCCCTTGTCGGCCTGCATGTCGGCAATCACGACCTTGCCGCCATGGGCGGCCAGCAAACGTGCCGTGCCTTCGCCCAGGCCGGAAGCGCCGCCGGTGACGATGAATACCTTGCCTGCGATCTGCATGAAAAGCTCCTGTGTTCTGACCTTACGTTCACGTCAATTATGGCGCAGCCCTTCTTTTCTCTGGCGGCGCGACCGCGAAGCGGAAGGCGAGCGGAAGTTTGCTGCTATACTCGCTCTCTCGAACGAATTCTCAGGCGCGTAGCTCAGCTGGTTAGAGCACCACCTTGACATGGTGGGGGTCGTTGGTTCGAGTCCAATCGCGCCTACCAAAATCCCTTTCCGTCTTGTCGCCATCCGCTCTCAGGGTAAACCTTGGGGTGGTGGCGCTAGCGGCTTCCTAGAATGTGTTGCAGCGCAATGCATGTAAGCGGTCCGCAGGACCGTGCAGAGGAGATCAGGGCATGAAAGAGAAAAAGGGCGAGGCCGCTGCAGGCGCTGAGCGGATCATCAAGAAATACCCCAACCGCCGCTTGTACGACACCCGCACGTCGAGTTACATCACGCTCACCGAGATCAAGCAGTTGGTCATGGACAGCGACCCCTTCGTGGTGCGCGATGCCAAGAGCGGCGAAGACCTGACGCGCAGCATCCTCCTGCAGATCATCCTGGAAGAGGAGGCCGGCGGGTCCCCCATGTTCAGCACCTCGGTGCTTTCCAACGTGATCCGTTTTTATGGCCATGCCATGCAGGGTTTCATGGGGGGCTACCTGGAGAAGAACATCCAGACCCTGCAGGATATGCAGACCAGGCTTGCCGAGCAGTCCAAGGGGCTGACGCCCGAGATGTGGAGCCAGTTCATGGCCATGCAGGCGCCCATGATGCAGGGCCTGGTGACGCAGAACCTGGAACAGTCCAAGAACCTCTACCTGCAGATGCAGGAGCAGATGCAGAAACAGACCGAGCAGATGCTGGAGACCTTCGGGCTCAAGCGCTAGGGCGTGTTAACACTAATTGTGTCGAGAGTCATCGAATGCGAAACTGCAGGCATGGAGATCACACCCGAGCAATTCAAACGCATCGAACACTGCTTGCCCGTGCAGCGCGGCAACGTCAGCCTG
>NZ_BAAGWN010000032.1:0-7975 GCF_054780335.1 Curvibacter fontanus | reverse complement strand
GTGGTCACCGCCAAGGAATTCAAGGCCGACGCCAAGGCCACGGTCAAGCGGGCCAGCGAGGTGGCGGATGACGACCTGATCCTGGACATCGGGCCCGAAACCGCGAAGAAACTGGCCCTGCAATTGAAGGCCGCCGGCACCATCGTCTGGAACGGCCCGGTGGGCGTGTTCGAGTTCGCGGCCTTCGAGAACGGCACCCGGGTGATCGCCCGGGCCATCGCCGAATCGAGCGCCTTCAGCATCGCGGGCGGCGGCGACACCCTGGCGGCGATCGCCAAGTACGGCATCGAGCAGCAGGTGGGCTACATCTCCACGGGCGGCGGCGCCTTCCTGGAGGTGCTGGAGGGCAAGACCCTGCCGGCTTTCGAGATCCTGGCGCGGCGCGCCCGGGGCTGACGGTCACTCCCTCTCCCGCAGGGAGAGGGAATGAAATCATTTATTCATCAGGAGCATTTCCATGGCATTCGCATCACTCCGACAGGTTCTCGACCACGCCGCCGAGCACGGCTACGGCGTGCCGGCTTTCAACGTCAACAACCTTGAACAGGTGCTGGCCATCATGGAAGCCGCCCAGGAAACCGACAGCCCGGTGATCCTGCAGGCCTCGGCCGGCGCCCGCAAGTACGCGGGTGAGGCCTACCTGCGCCACCTGATGCTGGCCGCGGTCGAGTCGCACCCCGACATCCCGGTGGTGGTGCACCAGGACCACGGCACCTCGGCGGCGGTCTGCCAGCAGTCGATCCGCTCCGGTTTCACCAGCGTGATGATGGACGGCTCGCTGATGACGGACGGCAAGACCCCGGCCAGCTACGACTACAACGTGGACATCACGCGCCGTGTCTGCGAGATGGCGCACCCGGTGGGTGTGTCGGTGGAAGGCGAGCTCGGTTGCCTGGGTTCGCTGGAGACCGGCGAAGCCGGCGAGGAAGACGGCGTGGGCGCCGAGGGCAAGCTCACGCACGACATGATGCTGACCGACCCGGTGCAGGCCAAGGACTTCGTGGCCAGGACCGGCGTGGACGCGCTGGCCATTGCCATCGGCACCAGCCACGGCGCCTACAAGTTCACGCGCAAGCCCACCGGCGACATCCTGGCGATCGACCGCATCGCGGCCATTCACGCACAGATCCCGAGCACGCACCTGGTGATGCACGGCTCCAGCAGCGTGCCCCAGGAGTGGCTGGCCATCATCCGCCAGTACGGCGGCGACATCAAGGAAACCTACGGCGTGCCGGTGGAGGAAATCCAGCGCGGCATCAAGAGCGGTGTGCGCAAGATCAACATCGACACCGACATCCGCCTGGCCATGACAGGCGCCATGCGCGAGACCTTCGCCAAGCAGACCAGCGAGTTCGATCCGCGCAAGGCCCTGGCCGCCGCCAAGAAGGCCGCGCGCGGTGTGGTCAAGGCGCGCTTCGAGGCCTTCGGCTGTGCCGGCATGGCCTCGAAGATCAAGCCCATCGCGCTGGAAGCCATGGCCGCGCGGTACGTCTGAACTATTTTTTTATCCACCTCAAAGGAGACAAGCATGAAACCCATCCACATCACCTTGGCCATCGCGGCGCTGGGCGCGGCCCCGGCCTTCGCGAACAAGGAACTGGCCAGCAAGAGCTCCTGCATGGCCTGCCACGCCGTCGACCGCAAGATGGTCGGCCCGTCCTTCCAGGACGTGGCCAGGAAGTATGGCGGCCAGAAGGATGCCGAAGCCATGCTGGCGGGCAGCATCAAGAAGGGCGGGGCCGGCAAATGGGGGCCGGTGCCCATGCCGGCGCAGGCGGCCTTGAGCGAGGCCGATGCCAGGACCCTGGCGGTCTGGGTGCTGGCCGGCGCGAAGTAAACGCCAGCGGCACAAGGTCGATCCGGGCCGCCGGTCCGGGTCGGCTTCTGCGCTGGCGTGCGCGGACCGCCCCGGTTTCCGGCGCCGGGCTTCAGCCGAACTTTTCCAGCAGGCGGGTCGACTTCTCGATTTCCTCGATCGACCGGTCACTGTTTTCTGCGTCGTAGACGGCCTCGATCATCGTGCAGGCCATCATGCGATAGAAGGCCTTGTCCATGGCCTTGCGCGCGGCCGACATCTGCAGCGCCACGTCTTCGCAGCTGCGGCCCTCCTGAATCATTTCCACGAGACCACGGACCTGGCCTTCGATACGGCGCAGGCGGTTGACCACGTCTTTCTGGTGATCGGCGCGGAAGACTGCGGCGGCGTTGGTGGCTTCAGCAGCGGGGGTGGCTGGCTTTCTGGGCATGGCGGCAGTCAATTTGGGCTGGGGAACCCGCAGTGTGCCAGATTCGACCCGACTTCAGCAGCGGGTCTGTATGCATCACTTATACCCTACACCGTATAGGGTTCATCCCTATGGCCGTGACCCGCTCGCTGCTTCAACATTGCGTCACGCGTCAGTTACCCCCGGGGGTAGTCGACCGATCTCGTTTTCATCGACGTTCCACTACTTCAAAAGGATTTCAAGTGAGCTTTATCAAACGATGCATGGGTGGCCTGCTGTTGCTGGCCATGACGGTCCTGGCCACGGGCTGCGGGACGATCAGCACGATCGGCAAGCTGGAGGACGGCGCCGGCGCCGAGGCCAGCCGGATGTGGGACCGTTGGATTGAGGCCGAAGGCGATATCGCCGTGACCACGACCTGGGAGCGCAAGGTCAAGCCCGGGGTGACGATCAACGATCTCGAGCAGGTGCTGACCCAGGTCGCTGCCGAACGAAATATGAAAGGCGTGGGTGATCTGCCGCTGTCCAAGGAACTGGAGGCGCGCACCGGCAAGCCGCAGAAATTCCTCAAGGTCTATTCGTTCTGCACGCCCGACACCGCGCGGGAGATGGTGGACTTCAGCCCGCACATGGCGGCCTATCTGCCCTGCCGCATCACGGTGGTGGAGAGAGATGACGGCCTGTGGATGTACACGCTGAACATGGACATGATGGTTCGCATGGGTCGCAAGTTGCCCTCGCCCCTGAAAGAAAACGCCTGGAAAGTTCGCGACACCATCTGGGAAATGATGGAACGTGGCTCCAAGGGCGAATTCTGAATTTCTTTCCCTCTCGACTTGCAAACATAACAGGAGACATCAGTGAGAAAGCATCAGTTTTTCCGTGACACGGCCATGGCCCTGGCCCTGGCTGGTCCGATGACAGTCGCGATGGCCACCAATGGCTACTTTTCGCATGGTTACGGCATGAAGGCCAAGGGCATGGGCGGCGCGGCGGTGGCCTCGACCGACAATGCATTTGCAGGCGCCAACAACCCCGCGGCCGCCGCTTTTGCAGGCAATCGCCTGGATTTGGGCGTGGATGTGTTCATGCCCAAGCGTGGCTTCAGCCGCACCGGCAGCGCCGGTGTGGGTGCAGGCAGCATCGACGTTGCGCAGGACAGTGACAGCAATACCTTCTACGTGCCTGAATTTGGCTACAACCGTGCGGTCAGCGACACCATCGGCGTCGGCCTGGCCGTGTACGGCAACGGGGGTCTGAATACGGAATATGCCGGCGGCAAGATCAATTGCGGCTCCGGTGCGGGCACTGCCAACGCGATGTGCGGTTCCGGCAAGCTGGGCGTCGACATGGTGCAGCTGGTGGTCGCGCCGACGTTCGCCTACAAGGTCAACCCCGGCCATTCGGTGGGCGTGTCGCCGCTGCTGGTGCATCAGCAGTTCAAGGCCGACGGCCTGCAGGCCTTCGACAACGCTACTGGTTTTCCGGTCATGACGAGCGCGCAGGGCAGCGTGACCAACAGGGGCTATGACTCCAGCAATGGTTTTGGCGTCCGCCTCGGTTACCTGGGCAAGCTCGGCAATACGCTGAACGTAGGCGCTTCGTACTCGCCCAAGATCAGCATGTCAAAGTTCGACAAGTACAAGGGCCTGTTTGCCGATGGCGGCAACTTCGATATTCCGGAAAACTACACGGCGGGCCTCAGTTTCCAGGCGACGCCGGCGGTCCTGGTCGCCTTCGACTACAGCTTCATCAAGTACAGCGGTGTCCCCTCGGTGGGCAATGCCAGCAACAGTACGGGGCTGCTCGGTACGGCGAACGGCAAGGGCTTCGGCTGGTCCGACATCAACGTGTACAAGCTGGGGCTGGAGTGGCAGCAGTCAGGCAACCTGACGATGCGTGCCGGCGTCAATGTGGGTGATAACCCGGTGAAGGGCCGCGATGTGACCTTCAACATCATCGCCCCGGGTGTGGTCACGACCCACTACACGCTGGGCGGCACCTACGTCCTGTCCAGGCAATCGGAAGTGACGTTCGCCTACATGTATGCGCCCGAGAACTCGGTTTCCGGCTCCTCGATGTTCAACAGCATCGCCGGCGCCGGCGCAGGTGGCAACGAAACCATCAAGATGTCCCAGCAATCCCTGGGCGTCCAGTTCGGCTGGAAGTATTGACCCGCCCGCGACGGGCCGGGCTGGTCCCGGCCCTTGCTTCTGAACGGGCCGTACGCGCAGGCGGGAACGGTTGGGTTGCTAGCCGTCCCGGTCTTCGATAACCTATGGCTCATGCACAAATACCTTGCTTTTCCCCTGATGGTCTTCGCTGGCGTCGCAGCATCACAGGTCCCGGCTGTGTTCCAGGGGGCCGACCTCTCTCTGGGCGAGCGGCTGATCGCGGAGAGCAAGTGCGTGGCGTGTCACCAACAGAGGGTGGGCGGTGATGGCACGGCCATCTATCGGCCGGCCGGCCGGATCAACAGTGCGGGCTTTCTGCGTGGCATGGTCGAGCAGTGCAATACGGAGCTCAACCTGGGTTTCTTTCCCGAAGAGGTCACGGCCGTTGCTGCCGTGCTGAACCGGGACCATTACCGTTTCACAAAGTAAAAACCAACCCCCGGGGTTGGGTTGACATACGCGTAAACCCTGAATGATTTCTTCTTTGAAACCTATATATTCGAACATGTGAATATTTAGATATATCAAATGAATCGCGAGACGCCACCGAAGACAACGCTGGATGGCTACGAGGTAGCCGCCGAATTGTTCGGGGTGCTGTCCACGCCGCTGCGGCTGCGGATCATCAGCGCACTGTGCGGGAGCGAGAAAAACGTGACGCAGCTGCTGCAGGAGATGGCGGTGTCTCAGCCCAATATGTCACAGCAGCTCAATGTGCTGTACCGGGCGGGGGTGGTGGACAAGCGGCGCGATGGCGCGCAGATGTATTACCGGATTGCCGACGAAACGGTGGTGCGGGTGTGCAAGGCAGTGTGCGCGCAGGTGAGCGCGGGTGGAGCAGAGGGGCGCGAGGCTCATGCAGGCTGAGCGCGCGCAGACAGACGAATCGCCAGCAGATGGCAACGATAGCAAGGAGTGTGTGATGCAGGACAACTTGAGTTCGGGCAGGATCCGCAAGGCGCCCGAGAATTTTCTGAATCAGGACGGTATCAAGACGGTCATTGCCGAGGCCAAGCAGGGCCGACGCAATTTCATCCGTAACGCGTTCGCCGCCGCCGCCGCGGGGGCCGCCGGCAGCGTTGCGCTGGCCCAGGGCAACCCGGTGCCGACCGAGGGGGGGGATCCCAACATCCTGAACCTGCCCGAGCACAGCACGGGCCTGGGGCAGGGCGTTGCCGCCAATGAAGGCTACGGCAAGCCCTCCAGGTTCGAGACCAACGTGCAGCGCCGTCAGAGCCCGGGCCTGACCCAGACCACGCAGGCTTCGGTGTCCTTCGCGCCCCTGCAGTCGCTGTTCGGTATCGTCACGCCCAGCGGCCTGCACTTCGAGCGTCACCACCAGGGCTGGTGGGACATCGATCCGTCCAAGCATCGCCTGATGGTCAATGGCATGGTCAAGGCCGCCAAGGTCTTCACCATGGACGAGATCATGCGCCTGCCGGCGGTCTCGCGTTTCCACTTCATCGAGTGCGGCGCGAACACGGCCGTCGAATGGGGCAACGTGGCGGTGCCCACCGTGCAGTACACGCACGGCATGGTGTCCTGCAGCGAGTTCACGGGCGTGCCGCTGATCACCCTGCTGGAGCTGGCCGGCGCCGACCTGAAAAAGGGAAAGTTCGTGCTGGCCGAAGGTGCCGACGGTTCTTCCATGACCCGCACCATTCCCATGGAACTGATCACCTCGGGCGAAGTGATCGTGGCCTACGGCCAGAACGGCGAGATGCTGCGCCCCGAGCAGGGTTACCCGCTGCGTCTGGTGGTGCCGGGTGTGCAGGGTGTGAGCTGGGTCAAGTACCTGCGTCGCATCGAGGTGGGTGACATGCCTTACGCAGCCAAGGATGAGGCGGTGCATTACATCGACCTGCAGCCCAGCGGATTGCACCGCCAGTACACCAGCATCCAGGAGTGCAAGAGTGTGGTGACCACGCCTTCCGGCGGCCAGGTGCTGCTGGACAAGGGTTTCTACAACGTCTCCGGTCTGGCCTGGTCGGGTCGCGGCAAGGTCAAGCAGGTGGACGTGTCGCTCGATGGTGGCCGCAACTGGCGCCGTGCGCGTCTGGAGAACCCGGTGCTGTCCAAGGCGCTGACGCGCTTCAACATCGACTGGGTCTGGGACGGCAAGCCGGCCATCATCCAGAGCCGTGCGACCGACGAGACGGGCTATGTGCAGCCCACCTACAAACAGCTGCGTGCCGTGCGTGGTACGCGTTCGATTTACCACAACAACGCCATCCAGTCGTGGCTGGTGCAGGAAAGCGGCGAGGTGAAAAATGTCCAGGTTTCGTAATGCAGTTCTGACGGCCGCCCTCCTGGCGGTGGCCGGAATCGCAGTTGCCCAGTCGACCAAGTACCCGGGTGTGGGTCGTGATGCCACGCCCAAGGAAGTGGCGGCCTGGGACATCGACGTGCGTCCCGACTTCAAGGGCCTGCCCGCCGGTTCCGGCAGCGTGGCCAAGGGCCAGGACGTGTGGGAAGGCAAGTGCGCCCACTGCCACGGCATCTTCGGCGAGTCCGGCGAAGTGTTCAGTCCGCTGGTGGGTGGCACCACGGCAGAGGACATCAAGACCGGCCGCGTGGC
Organism: Curvibacter fontanus; assembly: GCF_054780335.1. Lineage (NCBI taxonomy): Bacteria > Pseudomonadati > Pseudomonadota > Betaproteobacteria > Burkholderiales > Comamonadaceae > Curvibacter > Curvibacter fontanus. Next base: position 998 of record NZ_BAAGWN010000032.1, on the reverse strand, counting down.
CAAGCTGACCGACTCTTCTTTCCCGGGTCGAACCACCTTGATGAAGGTGCCCACCGTCTCGACGCTGTGGGACTACATCAACCGCGCCATGCCCTGGAATGCGCCCAAGTCGCTGAGCACCGATGAGGTGTACGCCGTGACGGCCTTCCTGCTGAACCTGGGCGGCATCGTGCCCGACAACTTCGTGCTGTCGGACAAGAACATCCGCGAAGTGCAGGGCCGCATGCCCAACCGCAACGGCATGACAACCGAACACGCCATGTGGCCGGGCCCGGAGTTCAGCAAGGTCAAGAAGGCCGACACCAGCAACGTGGCCTGCATGAAGGATTGCACGCCGGAGCCCAAGGTGGCCTCCTTCCTGCCGGACTACGCACGCAATGCCCACGGCAATCTGGCCGAGCAGAACCGCCTGGTGGGCGCCCAGCATGGCGCCGACACAACGCAACCCGAGCGCAAGGCGGGTCAAGCCGCGCCGGCAGCGGCGCCCCCGGCGGCCAAGCCGGCGCCCGCCGCCAAGCCGAAGGCTGAAACGGCTCCTGCCGCCAGCGGCGGCGACGGCAAGGCGGCCCAGGCGCTGCTGTCCAAGTACAGCTGCACGGCCTGTCACGCCATGGACAGGAAGCTGGTCGGTCCGAGCTTTGCGGAAATCGCCAGAAAGCACGCCGGCAAGGTGGACTACCTCGCCGGCAAGATCAAAAATGGCGGCTCGGGTGTCTGGGGCCCCATTCCCATGCCGGCGCAGACACTGAGCGATAGCGAAGCAAAGACCCTGGGTGCCTGGCTGGCTGCCGGCGCGGGAAAATAGAGCTTTAAGTACAAGTACCAATAGGGCAGGATAGATTTTTTTATTAGCATGTACTTATTCAAGGAGCATCACATGCAAACTCGTCGCGAGACACTGAAACAAAGCGCCGTGGTGGCGGGCCTGCTGGCCTCCGCCGGCATGATCCCGCAGCAGGCGGCAGCCTACGAGAAGGCTGCCTTCGACGCCAAGACCG
>NZ_BAAGWN010000031.1:0-6445 GCF_054780335.1 Curvibacter fontanus | reverse complement strand
TGAAGCGGCCGTGCACGCTGTCGTACTTGAGCATGTAGGCCAGGTAGTCGGGCTCGAGCAGGTCGTTGATGCCCACGATCTCGATGTCCTTGAAGTTGGCGACGGCTGAACGCAGCACGTTGCGCCCGATGCGGCCGAAGCCGTTGATACCTACCTTGATCGTCATGAGTCTTCTCCTAGATAAAAAATCATTTCCATTCCCTCTGGGAGAGGGTCAGGGTGAGGGCTCTTCGCGCGCCGTACCCCCACCCCTGCCCTCCCCCAGAGGGGGAGGGAGCCCTTCTATTTCGCCAGTACGGCCTGCACCGTGTCCGCGACATTCTCCGGCGTGAAACCAAAGTGCTTGAACAGCACCGGGGCCGGGGCCGACTCGCCGTAGGTGTCGATGCCGACCACGGCGGCGCAGCCGTATTTCCACCAGCTGTCGCTCACGCCCATCTCCACGGCCACACGCGGCAGGCCGGCGGGCAGCACGGCCTGTTTGTAGGCGGGTTTCTGCTGGTCGAAGGTGGTGGTGCTGGGCATGGAAACCACGCGCACGGCAATCTTCTTGGCAGCCAGCAGTTCCTGCGCCTTGAGCGCGAGCTGCACTTCGGAGCCGGTGGCAATGATCACGGCACGGGCTTTTTGCTTCAGACCCAGGTCGGCCGGCTCGGACAGCACATAGGCGCCGCGGCTGATGTCTCCCAGGTCCTTCTTGGGGGCATAGGGCACGTTCTGACGGCTCAGCAACAGGGCCGTCGGCTTGGCCTTGTTCTGCAGGGCCACGGCCCAGGCCACGGCGGTCTCGGCCGTGTCGGCGGGACGCCAGACATCGAGATTGGGGATCAGGCGCAGGCTGGCCGCGTGCTCCACCGACTGGTGGGTGGGGCCGTCCTCGCCCAGGCCGATGGAGTCGTGCGTGAACACGTGCACCACGCGCTTTTTCATCAGCGCTGCCATGCGGATGGCGTTGCGCGAGTAGTCGCTGAAGGTCAGGAAGGTGCCGCCGTAGGGGATGTAGCCGCCGTGCAGGGCCACGCCGTTCATGATGGCGGCCATGCCGAACTCGCGCACGCCGTAGTTGATGTGGCGGCCGCCGTTGCCATGGCCCTCGGCATCGAAGCGCAGGCTGGGCGTGTGGCTGGTGTTGGTGAGGTTGGAGCCGGTCAGGTCGGCCGAGCCGCCCAGCAGCTCGGGCAGAGCGGCTGTGTAGGCTTCCAATGCGATCTGGCTGGCCTTGCGCGTGGCCACGGTCTCGGCCTTGCTGTGGGCCGCCACGGCGGCGTCCACAGCCACCTGGGCAAAAGCCTTGGGCAGGTCGCCCGCCATGCGGCGCTTGAACTCGGCGGCGAGTTCGGGATAGGCGGCGGTGTAGGCGGCGAACTGTTCGCTCCAGGCAGCTTCTCGCGCCTGGCCGGCGGCCTTGGCGTCCCAGTCGCCGTAGGCCTCGGCCGGGATCTCGAAGGGGCCGTGCGTCCAGCCCAGGGCCTCGCGCGTCAGGGCAATTTCCTCGGCCCCCAGGGGCTCGCCGTGGGCCTTGGCGGTATTGGCGCGGTTGGGGCTGCCCTTGCCGATGGCGGTCTTGCAGATGATCAGCGTGGGCTTGTCCGCCGACTCCTTGGCGCGGGCGATGGCTTCGGACACCACGGCCGCGTCATGGCCATTGACAGGGCCGATCACGTTCCAGCCGTAGGACACGAAACGCAGCGCAGCGTTGTCGCCATACCAGGGCGCGACCTGGCCGTCGATGGAGATGCCGTTGTCGTCGTAGAAGGCGATCAGCTTGTTGAGCTTCCAGGCACCGGCCAGGGAAGCGGCCTCGTGGCTGATGCCTTCCATCATGCAACCGTCGCCCAGGAAGACATAGGTGTGGTGGTCAACGATGTCGTGGCCGGCCCGGTTGAATTCCTTGGCCAGCAGCTTCTCGGCCAGGGCCAGGCCCACGGCGTTGGTCAGGCCCTGGCCCAGCGGACCGGTGGTGGTCTCCACGCCGGGGGTGTGCCCGGTCTCGGGATGGCCGGCGGTCTTGCTGCCGAGCTGGCGGAAGTTCTTCAGCTCCTTCATGGGCAGGTCGTAGCCCGTCAGATGCAGCAGCGCGTACAGCAGCATGGAGGCGTGGCCGTTGGAGAGCACGAAACGGTCGCGGTCGGCCCACTGCGGGTTGGCAGGGTTGTGCTGGAGGTGTTCGCCCCAGAGCGCGACGGCCATGTCGGCCATGCCCATGGGGGCGCCCGGGTGTCCGGAATTGGCTTGTTGTACTGCGTCCATCGCCAGCGCGCGGATTGCGTTGGCCATCTGTCGGGTATTTGCCATGTAAGGCCGCTCCGGTAGGGGGATGTCAAGGAAAGCATGGCATTTTACCGGGCCCGCCTCAGCGCCTGTTCACGCTCTCGCAGGGGCCGCGGGCTGACACCCGGGCTTGGTCTACAGTGCGGCTGTGCATCCCATTTCTCACCCCATCCAGACCATGCTCTTGGCCGCCGGCCGCGGCGAGCGCATGCGCCCGCTGACCGACACCACCCCCAAGCCCCTGCTGTCCGTGCAGGGCAAGCCCCTGCTGCAATGGCATGTGGACGCGCTGGCGACGGCGGGTTTCCGCGACTTCGTGATCAACACGGCCTGGCTGGGCGAGCAGATCCCCGCGCATTTCGGCCCCGAGCCGCGCAGCAGCGAAGGCCAGTCCTTGAACATCGCCTACTCCTGGGAGGGACTGGACTTCGGCGGTGCACTGGAAACCGCCGGCGGCATCGTGCGCGCCCTGCCGCTGCTGGGCGATATCTTCTGGACCGTGGCGGGCGACGTCTACGCGCCCGGCTTCCCTTTTTCCATGCAGGCCGTGCAGCGCTTCGCGCGCAGCGACAAGCTGGCCCACCTCTGGCTCGTGCCCAATCCGCCGCACAACCCCAAGGGCGATTTCGGCCTCGCCGCCGATGCACGCGCACCCGGCCGCCTGCTGGCGCTGAACAAGGCCGCCGTGCAGTACACCTACAGCACCATCGCCCTGTATCGCCGTGAGTTTTTCGCCCGTCCCTGGTGCGACATCCCGTCCGGCAACAGCCCCGGCATCAAAGCCCCTCTGGCCCCCATGCTGCGTGCGGCCATGGACAATCACCGCATCAGCGCCGAGCTGTACCAGGGGCCGTGGACCGACGTCGGCACCCCGGAGCGGCTGGCGCAACTCAACGAGAACGTGACACCATGAACTCTGCCCTCTACGCCCAGCGCCGCGCGCGCCTGGCCGCCCAGCTCGGCCCCGACGCCGTGGCCATCGTGCCCACCGCGGTCGAACACCTGCGCAACCGCGACAGCGACTATCTGTTCCGCTTCGACAGCTATTTCCACTACCTCAGCGGCTTCGGCGAGCCCCATGCCTGGCTGGTCATCACCAGCACAGGCCACACCACCCTGTTCTGCCAGCCCAAGGACCTGGAGCGTGAGATCTGGGATGGCATCCGCCTCGGTCCCGAAGCTGCTCCGTCCGCCTTGGGTGTGGACGCCGCTTTTCCGGCGACCGAACTGGACCAGCGCATCCCCAAGCTGCTGGAGAACAAGGCCACGGTCTGGTACCCCTTTGCCACGCACGCGGGCCTGGAGGGTCGCATCGACGGCTGGCTCAAGGCCGTGCGCGCCCGCGTGCGGTATGGCGCACTCTGCCCCGAATCCCAGCGCGACCTCTGCGCCCTGCTCGACGAGATGCGCCTGGTCAAGGACGCCTTCGAGCAGGGCGTGATGCGGCGCGCCTCGCAGATCAGCGCCGGCGCCCATGTGCGCGCCATGCAGCTCTCGGCGCGCATGCTGCGCGCGGGCCAGGATGTGCGCGAATACCACCTGGACGCCGAGCTGCTGCACGAGTTCCGCCGCCACGGCTCGCAATACCCGGCCTACGGCTCCATCGTCGCCGCCGGCGCCAATGCCTGCGTGCTGCACTACCGCGCCGACAACGCGCCCATCCGCGACGGCGAACTGGTGCTGATCGACGCCGGCTGCGAGCTCGACGGCTACGCCAGCGACATCACGCGCACCTTCCCGGCCAATGGCAAATTCAACGGCCCGCAACGTGCGCTTTACAACCTGGTGCTGGCCGCGCAGGACGCCGCCGTGGCGGCCACCCATGCGGGCGCGCGCTTCGTGGAGCCGCACGAGGCCACGGTGAAAGTGCTGTCCCAGGGCCTGCTGGACCTGGGCCTGCTGGACAAAAACAAGGTGGGTACGGTGGACGACGTGATCACCAGCCGCGCCTACTTCCGCTACTACATGCACCGCACCGGCCACTGGCTGGGCATGGATGTGCATGACTGCGGGAGTTATGTCGAACCCAGCGAGCGGGGCACGCTCAGCGAGCGCCAGGATCCGCTCTCCGGCGAAGTCATCAAGGACCGGCCCAGCCGCATCCTGCAGCCCGGCATGTGCCTGACCATCGAGCCTGGCCTCTATGTGCGTGCGGCCGAAGACGTGCCGCGCGAGTACTGGAACATCGGCATACGCATCGAGGACGATGCCTTCGTCACGGCCGACGGCTGCGAGCTGATCTCGCGCGGCGTGCCGGTGAACGCCGACGAGATCGAAGCCCTGATGCGCCCCTAGGCTGCCGCGCGGGTTAACCCCTAGCAAATTCCGGGATATGCCGGGAATAGACGGGCCAGTTTCGCGCTCTCTTGCATATGTTCCTGACATCTGAAGCCCGCTACAACCAGTGGGTTCATGATCACTACCGTTTCCTGATGCGCAGCGCCTGGGCGCTGACGGGATCGCGCGCCGTTGCAGAAGATGTGGTGCAGGACTGCTTCACCAATGCGTGGAAGCACCGGGACCAGCTGCGCGACCTTGCCCTGGTGCGGCCGTGGCTGTTCCAGATCATGCGTCGCAGCATCTTCCGCCACCTGCCGCCCTGCACGGTGTCCCTGGACGACAGCGATGAAGACCAGTGGGGTGAAGCAGCCGATGCCGGCATCGACAACCGGCTGGACGTGGTCAAGGCCCTCAGCCGTATTGCACCCATCCACCGCGAAGTCCTAGTGCTGCATTATTTCGACGACATGCCGACGGCGCTGATTGCCGAAGCACTGGAAATCGCGCCCGGCACGGTGCTCTCCCGGCTGGCGCGCGCACGCGATGCGCTCAAGAGCGCCCTGGTCATGCCGGCACAGCCCCCCCGAGAGAACGACCAGACCACGGCTCCTGTCAGCGGGCGGGTCACCCCGCTGCGCAAGATCTGAGACCGAGGGAACTGACCCATGCACCCGAAACTCGACGACGACTTTGACCTGCGGGCCCGCGCGGAACTCTCGCTGGCCTATGAAACGGGCGAACCGCCAGGCGCGCTGTTCCGTCATACGCCCTGGTACTCGCGTCGCTGGCTCCAGACCTGCTGCGCGCTGGCTTTCGCGGCCGGCACCCTGTTGGGCGGCGTGCTGGCCGTCCGTCCGAACGAGCTGGTGCGTGGCGCCATCGAGCACGAGTACTACGAGCGCACCCTGCGCGGCAGCTTCATGGAGTCGTCCACCCTGCTCGCGCAACTGGGCCTGGAGACGAGCAAGCCCGTCCCGGGCTATCCGCAACTCATGCGCCCTTGCGACATCGATGGCAGGCTGGCTTACCACCTGACCACCTTCTTCGAGAAGGGCGGCATCGTCACCGTCTTTGCCTTCGACCAGGCTGTCAGCCTGAAGGAGGGCCAGGGCTGGTGGGGCAACGTCCACTGGCAGGTGGTCATCGGGCGCGACGGTCGCCCGCTGATCATGGTTTCCGAAAAGAAGAAGGCGCTGGGCGTTGCGTACCGCGTCTTCTCCCAGCCGCCAGCCTGACGGCCCGGCTTCCCTTCCCCATCCCCGATTCATAAACGACAGGAGACAAAAGCATGCGAGATATTCCAGGTAAACGCCGTTTCGTTGCAGCTGCCGGCACACTGCTGGCCGGCGCCTTTTTTGCCAGCCGCGCGCAGTCCGCGGCCAAGGATGACAGGCCCAACAAGCTGGTGATCCAGGTCAGCGACAACGATCCGGGGAAATGGGGGCTGGCACTGAACAATGCGCAGAATGTGGTCAGCGATCTGGGTGCGAGCACCGTGGCGTTGGAAATCGTGGTCTACGGTCCCGGTATCGGCATGCTCAAGAGCGACTCACCGATGGCGGCGCGTATTGCGGCTGCGCTCAAGGGCGGCATGCCGATCGTCGCCTGTGAAAACACTCTCAAGGCGCAGAAGCTCACCCATGCCGACATGCTGCCCGATATCGGCTACGTGCCGGCCGGCGTCGTGGAGCTGATGCAAAAGCAACAGCAGGGCTACGCCTACATCCGCCCCTGATTTTTCTCCCGCCTTTCATTTCAACAAGTAGACATCACATGCAAACTCGTCGCGAGACACTGAAACAAAGCGCCGTGGTGGCGGGCCTGCTGGCCTCCGCCGGCATGATCCCGCAGCAGGCGGCAGCCTACGAGAAGGCTGCCTTCGACGCCAAGACCG
>NZ_BAAGWN010000030.1:0-5936 GCF_054780335.1 Curvibacter fontanus | reverse complement strand
TCAGGCGGCTCAAGGGCTACCGACGCATCTTCTCTCGGTTCGAGAAACTCGATGCAATGTTTCTTGGCTTTCTCAGCTTCGTGCTCGTGGCAGATGGCCTTCGTGGTTTGTGTTAACAGGCCCTAGCGCTCATGGGACTTGCTCCGCAGTTCGCTGTAGAGATAGGGCACCACGAGAGCGGCAACCGTCATCAGCATCACCATGGCACTCGCCGCGCCCAGGCCGATCTGCCCGCGCGTGAAGCTCATCGCGTACATGAAGGTGGCGGGCACGTCGGTGGCGTAACCCGGCCCTCCGGCCGTCAACGCCATGATGAGGTCGAAACTCTTGATCGCCAGATGCGAGAGCACCATGAGCGTGGAGAAGAACACGGGCCGCAGCGCCGGCAGCACGATGCGCCAGTAGATGCGCGGCAGCGAGGCCCCGTCGATCTGCGCGGCCTTGATGATGCTGTCGTCGATGCTGCGCAGGCCGGCCAGGAACAGGGCCATGGTGAAGCCGGCCGACTGCCAGACGCCCGCGATCACCACGCAGTAGATTGCCATCTCGTTGTCGACCAGCCAGCCAAAACTGGCGCTCTCCCAGCCCCAGTCGTGCAACAGCTTCTCCAGACCCAGGCTGGGGTTGAGCAGCCACTTCCACACCGTGCCCGTGACCACAAAGGACAAGGCCATGGGGTAGAGGTAGACCGTGCGGATGAAACCCTCGGCGCGGATCTTCTGGTCCAGGAAAATGGCCAGCAGGATACCCAGCACCATGGAGCCGCCCACATAACCCAGGCCGAAGATGCCCAGGTTCTTGAGCGCCACCCACCAGCGGTCCATCTCCCACAGCTTGGCGTATTGCGCCAGGCCCACCAGCTCGTAATTGGGCAACATGCGCGAGACCGAGACCGAGAGCACACCGTTCCAGATCATCAGGCCGTAGACAAAGGCCAGACCCAGCACCACGCCGGGCGCGAGCACCAGCCTGGGCAGCCACTTCTCCAATCGATCGTTCGAGGTCACGACAGTTCATGCATTCAAAGAAACGGGGAAGAGCACTCTTCCCCGGTCAGCTTGGGTACGCGCTCAGCGGGTCTTGGCCGCGGCAAGCAGGCGCTTGACGCCTTCGTCCACGCTGATCTTGTCGTCGTTCCAGAACTGGCTCACCAGATCCTTGATCGCGCCTTCGGTCGCGGGCGCGATGGCCATGCCGTGCGCCACCGAGGGCACCAGGCCGCCGGTCTTGGCCGTCTCGACGAAGTCCTTGCTCGAGAGCTTGGCGCAATCGTCGAACTTGGCCATGGACATGTTCAGGCGCACCGGGATGGAACCCTTGTTGAGATTGAACACTTCCTGGAAGTCCGGGCTCATGATGGCCGCGGCCAGCGCACCCTGGGCCTTCTGGGCGTTCGCGTCCTTGAGCTTGAACATGGCGAAGGAGTCCACGTTGAAGGTGAAGGCGTTGGCCGTGCCCGGCGCTGCGGCGCAGAGGAAGTCCTTGCCCGGCTTTTTGCCGGCGGCGATGAACTCGCCCTTGGCCCAGTCGCCCATGAACTGGAAACCGGCCTTGCCCTGCATCACCATGGCCGTGGCCAGGTTCCAGTCACGGCCCGGGGCGGCGGTGTCGGTGTAGCTCTTGATCTTGCGGAAGGTCTCGAAGGACTTCTTCATCGTGGCGCTGCCAAGCGCCTTGGGGTCCAGCTTGACCAGGGCGTCCTGGTAGAACTTGGCGCCGCCCACACCCAGCACCACCGACTCAAAAGTGGTGAAGTCCTGCCAGTTCTGGCCACCGTGGGCCACGGCAATGAAACCGGCCTTCTTGATCTTGTCGGCCGCGGCAAAGAACTCGTCGTAGTTGGCGGGCATGCCGCTCACGCCGGCCTTCTTCAGCACCTCGGGGCTGGCCCAGACCCAGTTCACGCGGTGCACGTTCACCGGCGCCGCCACGTAGGCGCCCTTGTACTTCATGACATTGGCCACGACGCCGGGCAGCAGGCTGTCCCACTTCTCGGCCTTGGCCACCTCGTCCAGATTGGCCAGCACACCCTCCTGCGCCCATTCCTGGATGGCCGGGCCCTTGATCTGCGCGGCCGCCGGCGGGTTGCCGGACACCACGCGGCTCTTGAGCACGGTCATGGCGTTGTCGCCGCCGCCACCGGCCACGGCGAAATCCTTCCAGGTGTGGCCCTTGCCCGAAATGATCTTCTTGAGTTCGGCGGCCGACTTGGCCTCACCGCCCGACGTCCAGTAATGCAGCACTTCGACCTCGGCGGCCAGGGCCAGGTTGACGGACAGGGCCATGCCGCAAGCCAGCAAAATTCGATTGAGTCTCATGGTGGAATCTTTCTTGCAAGTGTTCAGGTTACCCAAATCACGGATTCGGGTTATTTAATTTTTCATTAATTAAACAAGCCTGATGATCGGTGTTTACCCTTGATCCGGAACAGCATGCAGATGCGCGACGGCTTGCACGCCGTTTATGGCCCCAAGGGAAAGGGATGACCGGAACGAGGCGCCCGGACCGGGGCGACGTCAGCCGCCAGCATTCCACCAGCGCCAGGCCCACCACAGCCCCAGGCCGGCCAGCGCCAGCCAGATCGCCACGATAACGACACCCGCCGCGCGGCTCACGAGCTTGCGGCGTTCCTGCGCTCGGGCCCGGCATTCGGCCAGCACGGCCGGCGGCAGCAGGCGTATGGCCAGCATGATGCCCAGAGGGATCAGCACCAGGTCGTCCAGGTAACCGAGCACGGGCACGAAATCCGGGATCAGGTCGATGGGGCTGAAGGCATAGGCCACGATGCCCGCCACCAGCAGCTTGGCGTACCAGGGCGTGCCGGGGTGGCGCGCCGCGAGGTAAAGCACATAGGTTTCGGCCTTCAGCGCGCGGGCGCGCTGCTTCAGGCCTTCGAGCCAGCCCACGCGCCGCCCGCCTACCTGGCCAGCGCCTTGAGCGCGAGCTTGATGCCCTCGCTCACGCCCACATCCTTCGGGAGCGCCTTGAGCGCGGCGGCGGCTTCCTTGTCGCTGTAGCCCAGGGCCAGCAGCGCCTGCAGGATGTCGGCCTGCGCGTCGCTGCCCGGTTGCGCATGGGGCGCGCCGATGTCCGCGCCCAGCTTGCCCTTGAGTTCGAGCAGCAGGCGCTCGGCCGTCTTCTTGCCGATGCCCGGCACCTTGACCAGACGCCCGGCCTCCTGCAGGCTGACCGCCTGGGCCAGTTCGCCCACGCTCATGCCCGAGAGCACGGCCAGCGCGGTGCGCGGGCCCACGCCCGAGATCTTGATGAGCTGGCGGAAGGCCTCGCGCTCGGGCGCGGTGCCGAAGCCGTAGAGCAGCTGCGCGTCCTCGCGCACCACGAAGTGCGTGAGCAGAGCCACCTTCTCGCCCAGATGAGGCAGGTTGTAGAAGGTGCTCATGGACACATGGACTTCGTAGCCCACGCCGTTGCAGTCCACCAGGACCTGGGGAGGGTTCTTTTCGAGGAGGGTGCCGGAGAGCCTGCCGATCATGGGGCGCCTATCATTGGGGTTGTTTAACGGTACGACTTCCTCCCGTTCGCGCTGAGCCTGTCGAAGCGCGCGCCTACAGACTTCGACAAGCTCAGTCCGAACGGCAAGAATGAGGGAAATGTTTCCTTTAGGAATTATCAGTTGATTCTGCGCCACCTCTTCTCCCCGCCCAACAACGCGCGCCTGGCCCGCCTGTGCGGCCCCGCCGACGAACACCTGCGCACCATCGAAAACGCGCTGCACGTCAAGATCGCCCACCGTCACGAGCAGTTCAAGGTGGAAGGCCCCAAAAAACAGGCCCAGCGCGGCATGGAAGTGCTGCAGGCGCTCTACGAGATGGCGACCAAACCCATCGACGACGCCATCGTGCAGCTGCTGCTGGCCAGCGACAGCTCCATGCCGCTGACCGAAGACGGTGAGGCGCTGCAGACACGCCGCCACGAGCTGCGCGCCCGCACGCCCAACCAGGCCCATTACCTGGAGAGCATTGCCGGCAACGACATCACCTTCGGCATCGGCCCGGCCGGCACCGGCAAAACCTACCTGGCGGTGGCCTGCGCGGTGGATGCGCTGGAGCGCAGCGCGGTGCAGCGCATCGTGCTCACGCGCCCGGCCGTGGAAGCCGGCGAGCGCCTGGGTTTCCTGCCCGGCGACCTGACGCAGAAAATCGACCCCTACCTGCGCCCGCTCTACGACGCGCTCTACGACCTGATGGGCTACGAGAAGGTGCAGAAGGCCTTCGAGCGCAATGCACTGGAGATCGCCCCCCTGGCCTTCATGCGCGGGCGCACGCTGAACAACGCTTTTGTCATCCTGGACGAGGCGCAGAACACCACGCCCGAGCAGATGAAGATGTTCCTCACGCGCATCGGCTTCGGCTCGCGCGCCGTGGTCACGGGCGACGTGAGCCAGATCGACCTGCCCAAGACCCAGCTCAGCGGTCTGATCGACGCCGAGCGCGTGCTCAAACGCGTCAAGGGCATTGCCATCTGCCGCTTCACCAGCGCCGACGTGGTACGCCATCCGTTGGTGGCGCGCATCGTCGACGCCTACGATAAGCCGCGCAAGCCGGGGGATGCGGCATGACCCCAACTAAGCCCGTTCGCGTTGAGCCTGTCGAAACGCCCCTTCCCATGCTGGACCTGTCCCTGCAGTTCGGCATCGCCGTGCCCGAGGCACACAAGAAGCTGCTGGGCAAAGCCCGCGTCGCCCGCTGGATGCGCATGGCGCTCCTGCGCCCCGCCGAGGTTACCGTGCGCATCGTCGGCACGGCCGAAGGCCGCCAGCTGAACCGCGAGTACCGCCACAAGGACTACGCCACCAATGTGCTGACCTTCGACTACGCCCTCGAACCCGTGGTCATGGCCGACCTGGTGCTGTGCGCGCCGGTGGTGGCGAAGGAAGCAAAGGAACAGGGCAAGACCCTGGAAGAACATTACGCCCACCTGCTGGTGCACGGCACCCTGCACGCGCAGGGTTACGAACACGAGACCGATGAAGTCGATGCGCTGGAGATGGAGACGCTGGAGGTCTTGCTGCTGGAAGGGATGGGGTACGGGAATCCGTACGAGTAACGTAGAGGTACCCAGCGACCAGAAGGAACGCGCCCACGAGACTCAGCGTTGCCGTCAACTGCGAAGCTCAGTCTCATGCTGGATTGCCCTGACGATTCGTCTACATACCTCCTCCACGCCGAGAGAAGAAGGAATTCCAACTTTATCAAGAAGTCTCGGCGAGTAGGCGTAGATTTCCTCCTTCGCAACGCCGTGCCAAACGGGCACAAGCACACTCTTCTTTTCGAGAATCTCGCGGGTAAAGATCGAATCAAACTCGGCCTTCGTCCACCCTTCGTTACCAAGAAAATTCGGTGACAAGACAAGGACGCACTTGCTGCATTCCTTCAACCCCTTCTCGATACTCGCCCGCAGACTTTGCCCCGCCACTAAGGAATATTCGTCGTACCAAACAGTGCAAAGCATTCCCTGCAATGTAGTCGCCAGATCACGAACAAACGGCTCCTTGTCGCGCGAGTCATGCGAAATAAACGCCATGGGCAAATCCAACTCAGCTCTCCGTTTCACATATGCCGCGTCGCGCACGACCAGCTTAAGCCCCTTCGCGGCAGCAGCATTTGACAATATCTCTTGGTCCTGCCCCGCGAGTTGACCATCCGTATAAACGAACAGCCGTCCAGTGAACTGGAGATCGTCTTTTCGAAGTTGTTCGTTGCTGCCATGGAATCCCTGAATGACGTCAACACCGTCAGCGACCTTCAAAAGATCGTTTATGTTCTCTATATAGTGCTGAATGACTTGTGCTAAGGAAGGTCTGAACAAGTCCACCGAACGGCCCCTTGAATCGTTGATCGTGGCAAAGGAGTTGTGCCGATGGACCAGATCAGTTTCGCCGATGCCGAATACGCAGGCAAGAGGAAGAAGACCCG
>NZ_BAAGWN010000029.1:0-2824 GCF_054780335.1 Curvibacter fontanus | reverse complement strand
CCGCGAAAGGGGCGCAGATTGCGCCGCAAACCTCCTTCGGGCGGCTACGATCTGCTCCTGCGCGTCGTGTTCGCCTTGCGCATCGGGCTGTGCGTGGCGGTTTTATGACTTGTTCAGACCTTCCCTAGGCGCCGCACCCTGTTCCGATCCGGATTCGGCGGCCGGCGCTGGCGCGCTCGTCCGCGAATCCGGGTCGGCTGGTGTGGGGGACTGAGGGATGCCAGCGGGATTGCCGGCAGGAGACTTCTTGGACATGGATTGAACCTTTTTCCGCGCCAGGCATGCCACTTTGGCTTCCTGGAACGGATACCGATTCAATACACGACGGCCCTCTTAGACGACCATCTCAAATCGCGATTTCAGATGGTTGGGATCTTGCGGGAATGGCGGTAGTGCGCCCGGAGGGCCTTACGGGCATCCCCCTTGCCGCGCGGGTAGACCTGGAGTTTGTCCACCATGAGCTCTTCGAGGGATGCCTCGGACAGGTTATGGATTTCCAGCTCTCGAAGGGTCAAGAAGGCGTATCGCATCTGATCCAGGCCAGACCACTCCTTCTTGGATGGACCTACCAGGGCGCTCCGGAGCTTCTTGAAGAAGGCATTGTTGTCGCGGATTTGGGCCTTGGCGATGTGCTTCATAGCCGTAGGGCAGCCGATGACCGTCCGATCCATGCGAATAGCCTTAAAAAGGGAGTCGTGGTTACTGTTTTCGCGTACGTCCTGGAGCAGGCTGGAGATGCTGCGGCCATAGGTCGCCATGCTCTGCATGGTGCGGCCCAGTGAGTAGCAAAGGGCAACAACTTCCGAATCGGAGAAGGCTTCGTGCTGTGGCTTGTCGTCTTCGATCTCGTCGCGGCGGCGGAGCAAATCCAGGACGGCCTCCTGGGGGTCTGGAGATACGGCAATTTCGTTGACGTCTCCCTGCCGGTTCAATGCAACGATGAGCATTGACAGGTGCTGAGAGAAAGGGAGCTCGTAGACTGCGCTGTAACTGCCGTAGTCTCCAGACATGACGCTGTCGAATTTGGCCGCGGGAGTGCTCGCCAAGCGCTCGTTCGTGTCGCGCAGCGTAGCGAACACATCCGGGATGATCTGGATGAATTCCCGGAATTGGTCGGCAGTCAGTTTTCCGTAGCCTTTCGGCATAATGGCTTGGGGAGTTCTTAGCGGAGAAGAATAAGCCTATGAGCTATGACATCGCGAAACCAATCGTCGCTGAAGGCAAGCAAGGCGCGACCACGCACGAGAGCATATTAGAGCGATTGCCGACGCAATGCTCTATTCCTGGTTATTGGCCATCCCTCGCCCAGAACACGGAAGACTGGGCGCCAGTAGTGTCTGCGAGCCCGCTCTGGCGCAATGCCAATACCCAACTTGAGAGTTGGCAAAAAGAGTATCGACGCGAAATTGGCGGAACGCTTTTTGTAGGGCCGTCGCTGCCGCCATTCGTGGGTAAGTCTGAAGCCCGAATCAAGGAAAAGACTATCGAAAAAATTCGGCGGGCGCAAAATGCGGAAGATGAGATAAGAAGGTTGTTCGATCAACAGGTTCCGGTTCCTGGGCTTGAGGATCTAGTCCGCGCCCGGCTGACGGTGCAATTTTTGGACGGAGTCCCATTCCTCGCCAACAGACTATTTCATCTCGCAAATGAACTAGGTCTATCTCCTCAGATCGAGGCAAAAGGTAGCCTGAATGGATATTTCGCTCAACATCTAACTTTCCGTTCGCAGGTTTTCTTCCGCTTTGGCGCAGGAGCAGCAACTCCATGTTACGTGACATGTGAAGTCCAGATTGCCACGGCTCTGGCGAAGCATGTTTGGGAAAACTCGCATAGGTTCTACGAGACAACTCGCGTGAATCTTGAAAGACCAGAGGACTGGCAGTGGAATCCCAACGATCCGAGGTTTCTCTCTAGGCAACTTGGGCACATGATTCACCTTGCGGATGGTCTCTTCTGCAATTTAAGAGATCGAAGTAACGGCAAATGACAATTCAATGAGGGATTACCGATGACTATCCAGTGGCGCCTCAACTCCGAAAACCTTTTAGATGCAGTTGAGCTTGAGCGAGTAAATGCTGCACTCAAGTTACTTCAGCTTAAAGACGGAGTCGCAATCGATTCGTACGAGATGTCTCCGAACGGACCCATCCTTACCTCATTGTTCGTCGTGAGCGGTCCTTACTTTTGTGAAATTCGCATGGGGGGCAAGCATCTGGAGTTCGATCTGACGCCTGCGGACCTCCTATTAAACTACCGAGTGATTTTTGGCGAACATGTAGTACCAGTTGAGGCGTCTGGCGAAGGCTCTGGCACATCATCTTCGGGAGAAAGAGCGAGTGCGCCAGAACCTCAGACCAAAGTGACTAAGTTTGTGACCGTCGAACTTCGCCATACGGACGTGATGGGCAGCAAAATGGCCTACTTTGGTGATAGCCCCGAGCAGTGGCTACAGCACGTTCTAAAGACATACCCCGTCTCGCTCATGGAATAGATGCGAGCCTCAGGGAGAATGCGTGACAATCTTGGCGAGTTTGGGCGAGACGTGACGAGCGAAGACGAGCCTAAGTCATTGAAAAATAACGATTTTTAAAACTGTTAATCCGTAGGTCCCTGGTTCGAGCCCAGGTCGAGGAGCCAAATCAAGAAGGCCTTGCAGCAATGCAAGGCCTTTTTTTGTTGCCGCCGTGTTTTCATGGCGTGTATAGACCGGGGACATGGGTAACGGGTGTGCCAGGACATGGGTAACACCTTCGACTCAAGTATCAGCGCGCAGCGCATGCAGGTCGATCTGCATGAAGCGCTGATGGCAGAAGTACACATCATG
>NZ_BAAGWN010000028.1:0-1795 GCF_054780335.1 Curvibacter fontanus | reverse complement strand
CCGAGGCCGAAGATCTGAAGCAGGGCGCCTGGACCGACCTCTACTCCCTGGCGGCCGTGGTCTACAGCTGCCTGCGCAACGACCCGCCGCTGCCGGCCACGACACGCGTGGTGCGCGACAGCATGCCCTCGGTGCGCAGCGTGGTGGCTACCGTCAAGGAGCACTTCGGCCTCAGCTACTCGGACGAATTCGTGCGCACCATCCAGCATGCCCTGGCCGTGCAGCCGGCGGACCGGCCGCAGAGCCTGGCGGCTTTCGTGACCGAGATGAAGCTCAAGGCCTCGCCCCGGCTGAGCAAGTTCGACTGGCGCGCGGAGCTCGGGACTTCGCTGCGCACCGACGAAGAGGCCTACAACTCCCGTCAGTTCTGGCACACCCAGCCGCAGACCGTGCTGGATCCGGCCTCCTCTGCCAGGCAGCCGAGGGCCGAGCAGCGCCGCCGCCGGACGGGGCGCTGGCTCAAGCCCGCGGGCTTGGGGCTGGGCCTGCTGGCGGGGGCCGCGCTGCTCTGGGTCTGGCTGGCCGATGGGGGCAGTCTCTTGCGGGACCGCCCGGTGATTGCAAGCCCGGAGCCGGTCGTTGCGCCGATGGCGGCGACCGCGCCAGCGATGTCCGGTGCGCCGGCATCCTCCGAGCCGGCGCGCGAAGCCGGGCTTGTGGCGGCCGGCAGCAGCCCCGTGACATCGCCGACCGCCCCTGCGCCTGCGGCAGCCCCTGCGGCCAAGGCGCCGGTTCCCCCGGTCGTGTCCGCACCTGTGCCCAGGCCGCGCCCGGCGCCCAAGGTCGTGTCCAGGGAGGAGGATCGCCCGCCGGCAGTCCGAGCGCCGGCCCGGCCCGCTGCGGCGGCGCCGCCGCCGAAGGCGGCTGTCCTGCCCCAGGAGCCGGTGGTGAGCCGGGACAAGGTCTTGTGCGCTGACGCCAACTTCTTTACCCGTCCCATTTGTATCCACAACGAATGCAAGAAGACTGAAAACTTGCAGTTGCCGGTCTGCATCGAGGACCGGCAGCGTTATCCCGATGAGCGCAACCCGACGCCGCCCTGACTTTGTTTCTCTCCCCTCTTTTGGATGTCTGGCGCACGCATCACGAACATGCCGGTGACGGTTCCGCTTCGCTCGAGCGCGGCATTCCATGCAAAAATTGTTGCCCATGGCTGACCTGACGATGGATGCCGACCTGCCGGATGTGCCACGAGCGGCGCAGGCGGTGGTGCACCTGGACGCTTTACCGTCCGGCACGCGGCTGGCCGAATTCGAGTTGCAGGAGCTGCTGGGGGTGGGCGGCTTCGGACTGGTCTACCGGGCCTATGACCATTCCCTGCACCGCACGGTGGCCATCAAGGAGTACATGCCGTCGGCGCTGGCGGCGCGCCAGAATGGGCTGCTGCTGTCGGTGCGTTCCTCGGCCGACCAGGCGACCTTCCAGTCCGGCCTCAAGTCCTTTGTGGCAGAGGCGCGCCTGCTGGCGCAATTCGACCATCCCTCCCTGGTCAAGGTCTACCGTTTCTGGGAGGCCAACAACACGGCCTATATGGTCATGCCCCTGTACAGCGGCATGACACTCAAGCAGGCGCGCGCCCAGATGGCATCCCCACCGCCCGAGGACTGGCTGCGCACCATGCTGTGGTCCATCCTGCAGGCCTTGCAGGTGCTGCACGAACACCACACGCTGCACCGCGACGTCTCGCCCGACAACATCTTCCTGCAGGACATGGGGCCGCCCGTGCTGCTGGACCTGGGGGCGGCACGGCGTGCCATCAGCGACAAGTCGCACAAGCTCACCGCCATCCTCAAGG
>NZ_BAAGWN010000027.1:0-1285 GCF_054780335.1 Curvibacter fontanus | reverse complement strand
TGTATAGACCGGGGACATGGGTAACGGGTGTGCCAGGACATGGGTAACGCTTTCAAGGGTTGCAAGCCCTTGGAGGAAGCCCATGGTCTGGATGGAGAAGAGCACCGTGTCCCTGCGTCAAGAATTCGTCCGGCTGGCCAGCCAGGATGGTGCGAACAAGCGAGCGCTGTGCCGGCACTTCGGCATCAGCCCCAAGACGGGCTACAAGTGGTTGGCGCGAGCCGGCGACGGGCCGCAGGCTACTCTGATGGACCGCAGCCGCCGTCCGCACTCCTCGCCCGCGCGCAGCCCCGAGACCACCGAGCAAGCGGTGCTGGCCTTGCGCCGTGAGCACCCGGCCTGGGGCGGACGCAAGATTGCTCGGCGTCTGGCCGACCTCGGTCAGGCCCAACTCGCGCCCAGCACCGTCACCCACATCCTGCATCGCCACGGTCTCATCACGCCCGAAGCCAGCCGCGCTGCCCAGCCTTGGCAGCGCTTCGAGCACGACACACCCAACAGCCTGTGGCAGATCGACTTCAAGGGGCACTTCGCCACGCTGGCCGGGCGCTGCCATGGGCTCACGCTGCTGGATGACCACTCGCGCTTCAGTCTGCTGCTTGGCGCGCTATCGCGTACCGACACCGCCCCCGTGCAAGCCCAGCTCACCCAGGCGTTTCGTCGCTATGGGCTGCCACTACGCATCAACGCCGACAACGGCGCGCCCTGGGGCAGCCCCAGCGCGGGCGGGCGCAGCCTGAGTGAGCTGGCGATCTGGTTGATCCGGCTGGGCGTGCGTGTGAGCTTCAGCGCGCCGTATCACCCACAGACCAACGGTAAATTGGAGCGTTTCCATCGCTCGCTGGACGTGGAAGTGATCGCGGGCCAGAACTTCAAGGATCACGCCTCAGTGCAGTGCGCATTCGACACCTGGCGCCAGACCTACAACTGCGAGCGGCCGCACGAGGCGCTACAGATGACGGTGCCTGCCGAGCACTACCGGGTGAGCGCCTTGAGCTATCCTGAGAAACTCAAGGACATCGAATACCCGAGCACCGATACCGTGATCACGGTGGGCTGGAATGGCTTCATTCACTTCCAGGGCCACAAGCTGAGAATGTCAACGGCGTTGCATCGGTTGCCGGTCGGCATTCGGCCTCATCCCGAGCGAGACGGGGTGCATGATGTGTACTTCTGCCATCAGCGCTTCATGCAGATCGACCTGCATGCGCTGCGCGCTGATACTTGAGTCGAAGGTGTTACCCATGTCCTGGCACACCCGTTACCCATGTCCCCGGTCTATACA
>NZ_BAAGWN010000026.1:0-1176 GCF_054780335.1 Curvibacter fontanus | reverse complement strand
GGAAGGTCTGAACAAGTCCACCGAACGGCCCCTTGAATCGTTGATCGTGGCAAAGGAGTTGTGCCGATGGACCAGATCAGTTTCGCCGATGCCGAATACGCAGGCAAGAGGAAGAAGACCCGGCGGGAGATTTTCCTGGAAGAGATGGAGCTGGTCGTGCCCTGGAAGGGGCTGCTCAAGCTGATCGAGCCACACTACCCGACAGCCGGACGTGGCCGCAGGCCGTACCCGCTGGAATCGATGCTGCGCGTGCACCTGATGCAAAACTGGTTCGCGCTGAGCGACCCGGCGATGGAAGAGGCCCTGTACGAGATTGCCTCCCTGCGCAGCTTTGCCCGTCTGAGCCTGAGCGAGGCCATCCCCGACGAGACCACGATCCTGAACTTCCGCCATCTTCTGGAAGAGAACGACCTGGCCGAAGACATCCTCAAGCTGGTCAACGCCCACCTGAGCAGGAAGGGGCTGATGCTCAAGCGCGGCAGCATCGTGGACGCCACCATCATCGCCGCGCCCAGCTCGACCAAGAACAGCAGCGGCGAGCGAGACCCCGAGATGCACCAGACCAAGAAGGGCAAGCAGTGGCACTTCGGCATGAAGGCGCACATTGCCGTGGATGCGGACTCCGGGCTGGTGCATACCGTCACGACCACTGCGGCCAACGAGGCCGACGTGGAGCAGGTGGCCGATCTGCTGCACGGCAAGGAAGAACAGGTCTGGGCGGATTCGGGCTACCGCGGGGCGCAGAAGCGGGTGAGCAAGGCTGATCTGCAGTGGCACATCGCTGCACGACCCAGCGACATGGCCAAAATGCCTGAGGGCCGGGCCAAGACCAGGGCCAAAAGGCAAGAGCACCGCAAGGCCAGCGTACGGGCCAAGGTGGAACACCCCTTCCGGGTGATCAAGTGTCAGTTCGGACTGGTGAAGGTGCGTTTCAAAGGTCTGGCCAAGAACACGGCGCACGTGCTTACCCTGTTTGCGCTGTCCAATCTGTGGATGGCGCGCAAGAAGCTCATGGCGATGATGGGAGTGGTCCGTGCGCAGGCGGTGTGAAGCCGCGAAAGGGGCGCAGATTGCGCCGCAAACCTCCTTCGGGCGGCTACGATCTGCTCCTGCGCGTCGTGTTCGCCTTGCGCATCGGGCTGTGCGTGGCGGTTTTATGACTTGTTCAGACCTTCC
>NZ_BAAGWN010000025.1:0-1170 GCF_054780335.1 Curvibacter fontanus | reverse complement strand
CTAGTGTAGTGTTTGATTCTTGAGTGAACTTAAATGGATGGCCAACCTCCAATGCTCTACTACGGTTTGCGTTGGAGCCAAAAATTGCGAGTTGCCCCGGCGATTGTGTTGACGAATGAACAGGAAAGCGAGCTGCGCCGCTTGGCGCGCTCCAAGCGTACCAGCGTCAGGCTGGCGCAGCGCGCGAACATCGTGCTGCTGGCCGCGCAGGGCCTGCAGCACAAGGACATTGCCGAGCAACTTGGCATCGGACGCGTGCAGGTGGCGCGCTGGCGTGAGCGCTACCTGGAGTTGGGGCTGCAAGGCATCGAACGCGACCTGCCACGCGGTGCCCCGCCGGTGAAGGTGGACGTGGCCAGGCTGGTGGAGCTGACCACGCAAACCACGCCCGAGGCCGCCACGCACTGGAGCACGCGCACGATGGGCCAGGCCCTGGGCGTCAGCGCCAGCACCGTCATGCGGCATTGGCAGGCGCACGGTCTGAAGCCGCACATCGTTCGAGGCTTCAAGGTCTCGCGCGACCCGCAGTTCGTGCAGAAGCTGGAGGACATCGTGGGGCTGTACATGTCCCCGCCCGAGCACGCCTTGGTGCTGTGCTGCGACGAGAAGAGCCAGGTGCAGGCGCTGGACCGCACGCAGCCGGGGCTGCCGCTGAAGAAGGGGCGCGCCCAGACGATGACGCACGACTACAAGCGCCACGGCACGACCACGCTGTTCGCGGCGCTCAACGTTTTGGACGGGCAAGTCATCGGTCAATGCCAGCAGCGACATACGCATGCCGAGTGGCTCAAGTTCCTGCGCAAGATTGATCGCGAAACACCCCAGGACAAGACACTACACCTGATCGCCGACAACTACGCCACGCACAAACACCCGGCGGTGCAGCAGTGGCTGGCCAAGCACCCGCGCTTGAACATGCACTTCACGCCGACCTCGGCGTCTTGGCTGAACATGGTCGAGCGCTTCTTCCGCGACCTGACCACCGAGCGCTTGCGCCGGGGCGTGTTCACCAGCGTGCCTGAACTGGTCGCCGCGATCAATGACTACGTCGCCCATCACAACATCGAACCCAAGCCGTTTATCTGGACCAAGAGCGCGCGCGACATCCTGCAAAAGGTCATTCGAGCCAATAGCCGATTAAGTTCCAGACAGAATGAAACACTACACTAG
>NZ_BAAGWN010000024.1:0-1110 GCF_054780335.1 Curvibacter fontanus | reverse complement strand
GACTGTAACGATTGAATCGGTAGTAATGCGCCGTGACAGATCGCAATACTTCCATTTCACGGGTTTGGGTTGCTCGTTGTACTTGCGGATGTATCGCATGAGCTTTCTCTTGAGGTCTTGCACGGAAGTGAATACGCCGCGGGCGATGACATCGCGCTCGATCTTTGCAAACCACAGCTCCACCTGGTTCAGCCAGGACGAATACGTCGGCGTGAAGTGCATATGAACGCTGCTGTGCGTAAGCAGGAACTGCTCGACCTGTTTGGTCTTGTGGGCCGAAAGGTTGTCGGCGATGACGTGAATCTCTTTGCCCTTGGGCTGGTTGGCCACGATGTCGGTGAGAAACGCCACGAACTCCGCTGAGGTGTGACGTGTGGCCGTCTTACCCAATACCTCGCCGGTCTTGGTGTTGAAGGCTGCATACAAGGACAGCGTGCCGTGGCGGAAATACTCAAACCCGTGGCGCTCGGCACGCCCCGCAGACAGCGGCAGCACCGGCTCCAGCCGATCCAGCGCCTGAATTGCCGTCTTCTCATCGACGCTGAACACCACCGCGTTTTGCGGCGGGTTCAAGTACAGCCCGATGACATCGGCGGCCTTGGTCTCAAAGTCCGGATCGTTGGAGGTGAGGTAGCCCTCCAGCAGATGCGGCTTGATACCGTGCTTGGCCCAGATGCGGGCCACTGTCATGTGCGAGATATCGTCACCCAGCTCCGCTGCCAGCTTGCGCGAGGACCAGTGGGTCGAACCATCCGCCGGTTTGTGCTTGGCGGTGCGGGCCAACACACGCGCCTCCAAACTGGAGGTCACCTTGTAGCGCTCACGCCCAGCGTGTCGGGCAAACAGGCCCGCGAGCCGATCGGCTTCAAAGCGTTTGCTCCATCGGTGAATGAAGCTGTCGCTGCAGTCCAGTTTGGCGCGAATCTCTGCCCAAGTCAGGCCCTCAGCCAGCAGCAGGATCAAGCGCGCGTGCCGCGCCGAATCGGCCCGACCAATCCTCGTGGCAACTTGCTGCTGAAGTTCCATGCGTTCGCTCTTGGTGAGTTTCATCGCAACCTCCAATGAGATCGCCGCAATGATACTTCCGTCTTAAACGTTACAGTCTACTAG
>NZ_BAAGWN010000023.1:0-1102 GCF_054780335.1 Curvibacter fontanus | reverse complement strand
TATTGAGGCTTTCATAATTCATGACATCACCACAGCGTAGCCTGCATCCAGCAAGCGGCGATGATCGAGGGGCGCTTTTGCGCGCTCTTGAGCTTGTTGCGTGCGGTCGTGTGCAGCTCGCTCAGATTGTTGGGACAGTAGTTGGCCAGCGCGTGCCGCTTGAGCCAGGCCCACAGGTACTCCACCGGATTGAGGTCCGGCGCATAGGGCGGCAGGAAGGCGATCTGAATGTGTCCGCGCAGGCCGTCCAGGTAGTCGCGCACCAAGCGGCTTTTGTGCGCCTTCAAACCATCCCAGATCACCAACAGCGGTTGTTTCAGATGGGCCTTGAGCGCCTTGAGGAATTCGACGATCTCTTCCTTCTTGATACTGCCCTCGTGCAGCCGGAACAGGCAGTTGGTGCGGCTCAAGCCGGCAATGACCGAGACGTGGGTCCAGTTGAAGTGAAACTGGATGATGGGCGTGTGCCCCTTGGGTGCCCAGGTGCGTACCCGGGTCGGGCGCTCGCTGATGCCCGATTCGTCCACGAAGACGATCAGTCGGCCGTCTCGCTGGGCTTTTTTTTGAGGGCCGGCCAGGTACTGCGTTTCCAGCCGCGCACCGCATCCTCGTCGCGCTCGATAGCCCGCTTCTCGGGCTTTTGGGGGCTGAACCCCAGAGCGCCCAGAATGCGCCAGACATGCGCTTGGCTGAAACGCACGCCGTGCATGCGTTCGATGACCACGCCCACGCGCTTGAGCGTCCACAGCTCGGTGCCAAATCCATGTTCGGTCGGACTTTGCAAAAGCGCCGCGCGCACGCTGGCCAGTTGCGCCTGGTCAAGCTGGGCAGGCCGGCCCCGCTCGGGCACGGCGCGCAGGGCGTCGATGCCGCCCTCATCAAGCAAAGCCTTCCATGTGTATACGGTCTGGCGCGCCACGCCCACAGCCAGCGCCACCTCGGCGCAGCCCTTGCCTTTTTGCAGCATCCGCCCGGCGCGCACCCGCTTTTTCGCCGCCTCGCTCAATCGCTTTTGCACCATGCCCATATTCTCCAGGAACAAGCCTGCAGACATAACGCACGGACGGTACAGCGGTTGTCATGTTTTTAGAGAAGATCAATA
>NZ_BAAGWN010000022.1:0-1073 GCF_054780335.1 Curvibacter fontanus | reverse complement strand
GGTGACCGTGCCGCAGTAAACCGTACTGGCGCCACAAGCGCAAGCACAAGCGGCAGGCCACGTCCGTGTTTCACGGGCGTGGCCTTTTTTGCGCTGCCCCGCGTGCCTGGCCCGCAGCACTATTCATCACTTCTGTACGCCAACAGACGGAATGAGTCGGACGCAAGACCTACAACCGTCTTTCCCCTTTCGTCATCAAGCAAGGAAACACGCCATGAACCCTCTCCAAAAGTCTTTGTCCACCCTGTGTCTGACTGCCGGCGCGCTGCTGGCGGCAGCCCCCCCCGTCTGGGCGCAGGTCTCGCTGGGAAGCGCATCGAGCTTCTCGGTCCTGGGCGGCACGAATGTCACATGCACGGCAGGCGTGGTCACCGGAGACATCGGTGTCGCACCCGGCAGCGCTGTGCCCTACACCAATACCGGCTGCACCGTGGCCGGTGCGACACCCCCGGCGACCAATGCGGCTGCGGTCCAGGCGCGGGTGGATTTCCTGAGCGCCTACGCCTCGGTCCAGTCCCTGCCATGCACTCCGATGCCAGGTGACCTGGCTGGCCAGAACCTGGCGCCCGGTGTCTACTGCACCGACGCGGTGGCCAAGGCCGGCACCTTGACGCTCACGGGTCCCGCCGGTGGCGTCTGGATCTTTCTGGTGAACGGCGCGCTGACCGGCACGAACTTCTCGGTGGCCATGGCGGGCGGTGGCCAGCCCTGCAATGTCTACTGGGCGCCGACCGGGGCTGCCACCCTGACCGATTCCGCGCTCAAGGGCAACCTCCTCGCGGGTGACGCCACCATCGGCTCCATCACCCTGACCCGCGGCACCCTGGCCGGTCGTGCCATGTCCAGCGTGGCCTTGACCATGACCGGCGCCAGCATCATCGGTTGTGGTGCATTGACCGAGCCGGGAACCCCGAGCTGTCGTGACAAGGATCACCATGGCCATCACGGGGACAAGGGCCACAAGGGCCACAAGGGCTGTGACCGCGACGGCGACAAACACGACCGTGATTGCGATAAGCCACGCTCCGGCCACCACAACCCGTTCAAGCCGAACGACAAGGACCACAAGTCGG
>NZ_BAAGWN010000021.1:0-828 GCF_054780335.1 Curvibacter fontanus | reverse complement strand
GGGTCAGGAGACCGTGGCTTCGTCGGTGCGGCTGTCGCCCTTGTTGTCCTTCCAGCTCACGCTGACCTTGTCACCGGCCTTGGCGCCCTTGACAACGAACTGCATGAACGGGTTCTTGGACACGGCCGGGCCCCATTCGGCGGTCATCACGACCTTGCCGTTGAGGGAGGCGCTCACTTCATTGATGAACCAGGCCGGAACCAGCTTGCCAGCCGAGTCCTTGCGTTGACCGGATTCCATTTCGTGGCTCATGAGTACGCGCACGGTGGCCTTGTCGCCAGCGGCTTGCGCGCGGATGCGCATCGGATCTGCCATTTTGATACTCCTAAATCTGTGTTGAATCGGTGGCTTGCCTCTGGCGAGCGATCAGCCGCCGCAGCCGCCCAGCGTCACCTTGACTTCCTTCTTCGCAAAGAAGGCCTTGCCGTCGTCCATGATGGCCACGGCATACACATCCGAAGACTGGCCCATCTTGGCGCGCGTGGCAAAGTTGGTTTCGACCGCTTCGCTGACGTTGAACATGGCCACCATGGCGGAGGGGTTCTTCTCCACCAGGATCAGCATGCGCTTCACACCCGACAGCGTGGTGCCGGCGGTCAGCGGCACCACGGCGCCGTTTTCGGCAATGTCCGGACCCCCGATGGTCACGTCCTTGCTCTCCACCGGAGCGCCAGCGCCCAGCGCCTTGGTCACGTCGGCCGCGGTCTTGGCGTCGAAGGCAGCCTTCTCGTAGGCTGCCGCCTGCTGCGGGATCATGCCGGCGGAGGCCAGCAGGCCCGCCACCACGGCGCTTTGTTTCAGTGTCTCGCGACGAGTTTGCATGTGATG
>NZ_BAAGWN010000020.1:0-731 GCF_054780335.1 Curvibacter fontanus | reverse complement strand
TAGGGCCTGTTAACACAAACCACGAAGGCCATCTGCCACGAGCACGAAGCTGAGAAAGCCAAGAAACATTGCATCGAGTTTCTCGAACCGAGAGAAGATGCGTCGGTAGCCCTTGAGCCGCCTGAACAGGCGCTCAACCTCGTTGCGCCGCTTGTACATCGCCCGGTCGTACTCCCAAGGTTCGATCCGGGTTCTCATCGGGGGTACGACCGGGATAAATCCAAGATCAAGGGCCAGCTGACGCGTCTCGTTGCCTTCGTAGGCGCGATCCATGAGCAAGTGAATTGGGCGGTTCGCTGGCCCCAGGCTTTGCAGCAGGCGTCTGCCTTCGGGCGCATCGTGAGCCTGTCCAGGCGACAGACAGAACGTCACGGCCGTTCGAGCATCCGCGGCAACCATATGAATCTTGGTGTTCCATCCGCCTCGGGACTTGCCGATGGCTTGCGGGCCGTTTTTTTTAGAGCACCTGTGCCATCGGGATGCACCTTGATGCTCGTGGAGTCCAACGACACCGCCTCGATCTTCACGCGCACCAGTTGCTCGCGCTGCAACTCCTCGAACATCTTGTCCAGCACGCCAGCCTTGGTCCAGCGACGCATGCGCGTATAGATCGTGTGCCAATTACCGAACCGCTTGGGCAGCCCGCGCCACTTGCAGCCGTGCTCGGCAACATACAACATGGCGTTGACCACTTGCAGGTTGCTCAGGCTGACGTTGCCGCGCTGCACGGG
>NZ_BAAGWN010000019.1:0-610 GCF_054780335.1 Curvibacter fontanus | reverse complement strand
GCGGGTCACTGTGAAGTGGTCCCAGATTGCATCGCATCCAACGAAGTCAAGCCCGTGATTCTTGATGTTCAGCTCGCGCTTTGGTTCGTCCCATGTGAGCATGTTTAATTGTATCTACAAAATACGGCGCGCAAGGTGAAATTTAACGTCTGAATTCACCGGCCTGCGCGGCTTTTCGCGCAGGTCCGGTGGAATGATGGGTTGGGCCTCTCGTAGCAACGTTCATTGAATGTCTGATGGCCTTGCATAACTTTGTTACCGCAGGAACTCGACCCACTGTTTCAATGCGTAGTCGTAATTCCATGTGCGTACGGGCGAAGCGCCAGACCCAGCGACCACATGTGACGAAGTAGTACGAATTTGAACCTTCGTGGTTGAAGGTGATGTTGGGAGATAACCGCTTGCGGTAGCGACCGCATCTTCAAACGTGGTTTCAACTGCAACCATATTTCCGTCGACGAAGATTGCAAGTCCATGTACTAAGGAAGGTCTGAACAAGTCATAAAACCGCCACGCACAGCCCGATGCGCAAGGCGAACACGACGCGCAGGAGCAGATCGTAGCCGCCCGAAGGAGGTTTGCGGCGCAATCTGCGCCCCTTTCGCGGCTT
>NZ_BAAGWN010000018.1:0-592 GCF_054780335.1 Curvibacter fontanus | reverse complement strand
TTACGCGAGGATCTTGGCGACCACACCGGCGCCCACGGTCTTGCCGCCTTCGCGGATGGCGAAGCGCAGGCCTTCTTCCATGGCGATGGGGGCGATCAGCTTGACGGTGATCGACACGTTGTCACCCGGCATCACCATTTCCTTGCCCTCGGGCAGCTCGATGGCGCCGGTCACGTCCGTGGTGCGGAAGTAGAACTGCGGGCGGTAGTTGTTGAAGAAGGGGGTGTGGCGCCCGCCCTCGTCCTTGCTCAGCACGTACACCTCACCCGTGAAGTGGGTGTGGGGCTTGATGGAGCCGGGCTTGCACAGCACCTGGCCGCGCTCGACTTCTTCACGCTTGGTGCCGCGCAGCAGGATGCCGACGTTGTCGCCCGCCTGGCCCTGGTCCAGCAGCTTGCGGAACATTTCCACGCCGGTGCAGGTGGTCTTCTGGGTGACCTTGATGCCGACGATTTCGATTTCTTCGCCGACCTTGACCACACCGCGCTCGATCCGGCCGGTCACGACGGTGCCGCGCCCGGAGATGGAGAACACGTCTTCCACGGGCATCAGGAAGGCGCCGTCCACGGCGCGCTCAGGGGTGGGGATGTAG
>NZ_BAAGWN010000017.1:0-572 GCF_054780335.1 Curvibacter fontanus | reverse complement strand
CCGTATTTTGTAGATACAATTAAACATGCTCACATGGGACGAACCAAAGCGCGAGCTGAACATCAAGAATCACGGGCTTGACTTCGTTGGATGCGATGCAATCTGGGACCACTTCACAGTGACCCGCGAAGACAAACGGCAAGACTACGGTGAAGCGCGCTTGGTTTGTTTCGGTCTTCTTGAGTCAGATGTGGTTGTGATGGTTTACACCGAGCGCCCGAAAGGGCCTCACGTGATATCGCTGCGAAAGGCAGAAAAACATGAAGCTCGCTACTACCGCCAAGTTGCCAAAGAAAACCTCGGCTAAGGTCAACGACCCGGACAATCCAGCGTGGACTGAAGACATGTTGGGAGCTCCGGTTCTTAAACGTGGGCGTGGGCCGCAGGCCACTCCCACGAAGGTGCTCACCTCTGTTCGTTTGGATGCTGATATTTTGGAGTTCTTCAAGGCGCAAGGTGCTGGCTACCAGTCCCGGATCAATGCAGCGCTTCGCATGGAAGTGGAGCGAAATTTAACTGGTCGTCCAAGAGCGACAACGCGTAAGCGCGTCGCGGCTTGACTGCGCGTTGGG